>JAAZDF010000142.1 GCA_012512905.1 Clostridium sp. | reverse complement strand
GCTGTAGTTTTAATTTTTTTCTTGTTTTCATTATATTCAACCTGAATTTCATAGTATTCTATATCTTTATTAAGCCTTTTAATAACCTCTTCAGATTTAAGTATAATATCTTCCCTAGAAATTGGTTCTTTTTCTTCATCTAAAAGACTTGGACTTAAGGCTTTTGCTGTTTCTTTTTTCAAGAATATTGTTTGAAGCCTGTTTTCTTTATCTATTTCGTATTTATAAGTTTTATCATCAAATTCTTTTACAGTAGATCCGTCATAGTGCTTTGTTCTTATATAAGATACATCCTCATCTTTATCATTTGTAAAATCCAGTATTATTTTTGGTATTTCAACATTAGGTTTGGCTACTCGATCTCTTTCGCACCCTGTTAACGAGAAAATTATACTTAGCATTACAAAAGTTTTTAATATATAATTCCATTTTTTGTTCAAAGTATACCTTCCTTTCTAATATATAGTTAACATTTATAGCATAACAGCCTTAAAGATACCTGGTATCAAAAATGAAAGAGTTGTTATAACTACTGCTGAAATAAATGCCCCTATAGTTACACAGAGCATCGACTTTTTGAAATCTAAGCCTAAGAATGCTGCCACAGCGCTTCCTGTCCAAACTCCAGTTGTTGGTAGAGGAAGTCCTACAAATATGATAAGGGCTAATTCTTTTTTAATTATAAATGAGTCTTTGTTTCTATCTATTTTATTATCTATTATATTGACAAGTTTTCTAAAAAAAGGTTTAGGTCTTATATAATTATATATCTTTTTAAATAATAAAAGTATAAAAGGTGCCGGTATTAAACTTCCAATAAATGCTACTAAAAAAATATATATTGGGTTCATATCATATAGAAAACCTACAGGAATAGCCCCTCTTTGTTCTATTATTGGTGTCATTGAAAGTAAAAACACTTTTAAATAATGGTTCATAGTTTCTCCTTATTTATAAGCCGGCTGATATAATTAAATATATAGAAAGTAGATTAAATTTCAGTTAAATTATAGTCTAGTATATTTCATGAATCCGTGATCCATAACGACTTCTATTTTATTAGTTTCTATTAAGTATTCAATATATGACCTAAGCATTCTTTTAATAACCATATACTTTTCTACAGTTTTTATTTGAATTTCAAGTTTTTTTGTTGCAGCTTTTAAAATATCTTCAAAAGTCATAAGTCCTTCTATAACTTCAAGGATCATATCTGCTCTATTCTTATAGAAATATATGTTATCAGTTATTAAGTCTTTTATATCAATATGAATGCCCTTATGAGCTAGTATATATTTCTTAGCGTTAAGATGATATAGTTTTAATTTACTTTCTATATCATGTTTTAGTATAAAAGCATAAGGCATCTTAAAGCCTTCCATAATTTCATAGCTAATCAGTGCATCTCCAAGATATGCTACATTGTCTGGAGTCTTTATAACAATGTGTCCTGGACTATGGCCAGGAGTATGAATAATATCAAAAGTTACTCCAAATAAAGATAAAGAATTATCAGATGGTGAAATTCTTATATCTGTGTCGGTTACCATATGTCCGAAATGGTCTGTTACTTTGCTTAAACTATAGTCTCCATAAAAAACTTTTAAACTAATATTTGACGAAACTATTTCAGCTTCAATACTAGTCATTGCAATTATAGAATTGTATTTCTTCTTAATCACAGATGCATTTCCTATGTGGTCTATATGGGAGTGGCTAATAATTATAGCTTTAACATTAAAATTTTCCCTGTCTAGTAAATTAAGGATACCTTCTTTTTCTCCCCTTTTCCATCCGGAATCTAACAATATTATATCATTTTTATTTATTTTATAAAAAGGTATAAGAAGCATTCCTGTGTCTATTGCAAAGGTGTCTCCTTCTACATGTAAAATTTTCATTATCATACCTCTTTTCTTTAGTCATAATAAAAAGCTAGATCTCATAGTTATACCTATAAGAATCTAGCTTATTCTCTTTAAAGATTATTCTTCTAGAGATTCTATAAGATTTGCTACTTCTTCTAAAGCTACTTCTTCATCTTCTCCATCTGCAATTACAGTAATTTTTGCACCACTTGTAACTCCTAGAGAAAGAACTCCGATAAGGCTTTTTACGTTAGCTTTTTTCCCATTATATTCCACTTCTACATTAGATTTAAAGGAAGATGCCTTTTTAACTAATAAAGTAGCTGGTCTTGCGTGTAAACCTGTTGGATTATTTACTATTACTTCTCTTGATACCATTTTAAAATCACCTCTACTTATTTCTGCGCTATACTATTTAATTATATCATGTTTATAAGCGATTACAACAACATTTCCTGTTATAAGTATTTACTCCATTAATTAAATATTTATATTGTATTTTAATAGTTTTCAAACTTCTTTGCAATATCTTTAACTGAAGTTCTTGCGCTCTGTGAAATAATATCTATTGAGTTATTACCAAACTGTATACCAGAAATAATTTGACCGTGTACTTTAAGTGTTTTAAGGACTCCATATCTCTGACTTACAGCGCTTAAATCAGGTAAGGTTACTTGTACTCCTCCAAATTTTTCTATCTGTAAGATACGCTCATTAACTAACTGGCTAAGTAAAGGTGTTCTATTATTGTTAGGTGAAACATCTTTACCAGGACCAACAGCATTTAGAATATACTCTGCCGTTTTGGGATCTTGATCTTTTAGTATTAGCTTAAAAGAGTTTTTATTAGGAATAATATCAGTTAAGCCTCCAAAAACTTGAATTTTATTATTTGCCCAATCAGAATATAATATTTCACCAGACTCAGCTGGAAATGGACTTCTTAGTTTATCCCATTTTGTATGATATTTATTTATAAAAGTTTCCTTATCTATTTCTGAGAGGCTCATCCATAGATCTGGAAGAAGTGATCCTATACCAATGAGTATGCTCTGACTAATTGTTGTTTTATAAGATCCAGCAAGCAGCTTTTTTATATTTTCTTTAGACCCAAAAGGTTCATTTATCCAGTTTTCTTTTAGTGAAATCTTTTGATTTTTTATTTCTTTTTTAAACCAATCTATATAAGTATCTAAAGGTATAAATCCATTATTTTCATTTTTAGTCTTATCTATATTTTCCTTTGTAAAACAAATATAATCAATTGTTTTAGACTTGTAATTAATGGTTTTGAATTTTCCAGTATTAGAAAAAAATATTACATTTAAGTCTTGCCTATAAAAGTGAATATATCTTAAAATATCAATGCTAGTTAAGCCCATACCTAAAACAGCTACTTTAGAATTTTTTGGAATAAGAGGCATATTTTCCTTAAGAGGAAAAGGATTTACAATAAAGTTTGGATGGTCTATTAAATTATAATGATCACTATAAGGCATATGTCCCAAACAAAGATGAACTACGTCAAAAACTTCTTTTATACTAGAAGACGTTACTTCATATTGTTTATTTTCTAGGACACGCACGGTTTTTACTTTTTCCTTTATTACTCTAGCTTTTGATTTTTTAATCCAAAGATCCATATGTTCTTTTAGGTAAGTCCCAACAATATTTCGGGAGTAGTATTTTAAGCTTGGATTATTTTCTCCCTTGACATTTTCTAGCCACTCTACAAAATCATTTTTATTTTCAGGAATAATAGTTGTAGAATCTGCTGATACATTCATAAGTAAATTCTCATCATCTTTTTGATAAGGAGCACCAGTTCCAAAAGTTTTTTCATCTCCGAACAAAGTTAGTTCTATAAGAGGATTATTGGCTTTTTCTTTAGTCCATTCTCTTAGAACACTGATACCAGCTACCCCCATTCCTACAACCGCAATTTTTATAACCTCATTTGACATTTCGCTACGTCCTTTCCATCATTTTTATCCTGCTATTCTTTTTATCTTTCATAGAGATGAGTGTTCCATTCACTTATGCTCCTAGTATAAGTATTATACTAGGAGCATATAACCATAAAAGGATGACTATATCTCCTCAAGGATTCAGTATATTTTAGAGTAGTTACTAAAATTATTAGCATAAAATGAGATTTAAGTATCTTTTCTCTTTATTTGTCATTTTATTTTCAAATATATGAAAATGTTTATGAAAGTCATCTTTAATATAATGTCATTTTACTAAAGATAACTTAAAGATCTTCTTATATTGGCATTTACTTTTAATTTTCTTAAAGTGTATTTCTACAACTACTTTGCCTCATTATTATAGCCAAATCAAATGATTTTATTATCAGATTTGGCTACAAATAAAGATGAATTTTTATATTCTATATTATTTTCTTTCTAAAATATTTATTGTAATTTTTAAATTTAAATATTAATTTTTTCAAGAATCAGAATCTAAATAGCATTAAGTTCTAATCTTAAGTGAAATCTAATTAGATTTTCTGATTTTACGTGAACCTAAAATAGCCAACCAAACTCCAAGGATGATACCAATAATGCCGCCAATTATACCACCTAAATATCCTACAGCTTCATATCCCCTGGCTCCCATAAATTCAAAGGAAGTGAAATAGTTACCACCGATATTCATGCCAATAAATAATCCTATTAAAGACAGAATCACTCCTCCACCAAGTCCATACATAACTTTACGGTTCATCGTAATTACCTCCCTTTTAAAATCAAGCTAAAAAATTAAAGTAAATTGTAAGGTAATTATAACATTATTATCTATTAAAAGATAAATGTTTAGATTTTTTCTATTGTAATATTTTTATTTAATACACCAAATCTCTCTGAAATTATTTTTATATTAGCATCTCCAGACTTCCCAGTTGTTTTAATCCAAAAACCTATGGATCCACCTATAAGGGAAATTGTTTTCGGACCTATAACCTTTACTGGCCCTTCTGTCTCAATTTGCAGTGCATCATTTGCATAAGTAATGCTATTGCCGTGCTGGTCTACTAAGTTTAAAGTTATCCTTGTAGTATCATAAGTTATATCTTCAGTTAGTTTATTCTTATCTATTGACATAATAAGATTAGCTTTGGAAACTTGACCTTTAGTGACTTTGCATACCGACTTATCATTGATATAGCCTTCAAAATAGTAATTTGTTGCTTTATCACCCCAGCCACCAAAATATTTAGTATATAGGTTTTCTGCATCTGCCATATTAAGTTTATATTTAAGGAAAATTTTTCCCATTTGCAGTTTATTCTTAATACTTAAATCTAGACCGGTCTTACTTACTTGCATCAATAATTTTTTAATTGTTTCAGCATCTTTTTCTGAGAATTTCTCATTTTTAGCGATAGTGTCCCCTACCAAATCATCTATTATTACAGGTGGATTAGGAAGATTTGAATATTTTTCTTTATCTGGATAAAAAGTATTAATATATTCATCGTTTTTATATAATTTTACATAATCGCAGTTTGTAAAAATATGAATGTCTTCAAGAAATGATGAGTTATATTCACCAATATTAAAAGAGCTACATACACTCATAACTGGAAATCTGTTTTGTTGAGACTTATAAGCAAAAGCGGCATATTTAGGAATACGATACATATCCATTACCCCATGGTAGCAAATCTTATCTCCGCTTCCAAAATCTTTATGTGTATTATAGTCAAACATACACCAGCCAATAGCTCCAGATATTTCGTCGTCTTTTTCCATAGCTTCTAAAACATTTAAATGGCGCAGGGCGTGTTCTATGCGTCGTGATTCATTATCAAACTTTTTTGTTGGAAACATATGGCCATTATGCTCTGTTACCAGGTAAGCTTTATTTGTTTTTGTTATATTTCTCTTTTTATCAAGGCCTTCATTCTTTCCGGAGTGAATAAAATCATTATAGGTAAAGACATCTTCAGTTATAGACCTAGATCCCATATTTCTAACGCCACCTGTCGGTCTTGAGTCATCAATACTTCTAGCTACAGCGTTGGTTTTTTTATAAAATTCGTCATTGTTTTGGGACTCATTAATTCTGACACCCCAAATAATAACACTTGGATGGTTTATATCTTTTAGGATCATTTCTTTGGTGTTTTTAATTGATATGTCTTGCCAAGACTCATCACCAATATGCTGCCATCCTGGTATTTCATCAAAAACAAGCAGTCCTAATTCATCGCATCTATTTAAAAAGTGATCGCTTTGCGGGTAATGAGATAACCTAACTATGTTAACTCCGAGCTCATCTTTTAAGATTTCAGCATCTTTTTCTTGAGCACTTTTTGGCATGGCGTATCCTACATATGGAAATGATTGGTGCCTATTAAGACCTCTAAGTTTTATTTTCTCTCCATTTAAATAAAAGCCATCTTTTTTAAATTTTATATCTCTAAAGCCAAACCTTATCTCGTTTTTATCTATTACGTTTTTCCCATCAATTAAATCAATTTTCATACTATATAAATTTGGATTATCTATGCTCCACAGGTCTACATCTGTTAAATTTTCTTTTATAGATATTTTCTGATTTGTTTTAGACTTTAACCTTATTTTCTTTGTGAATTCATGCTTACACTCGTCATCTTTAAAGAGACCAAACTTACAAATTAGAGCTTTGGAGCTTTTGTTTTGGTTATGAAAATATAAGTCTATATGAAGTTTTGGTTTTTTAGTTAAAACATCGGCTGGTTTGATAGCTACATTTTCAATATGGATTTCATTATAGTATTCTAATGACACTTCTCTATAAATACCGCCATATGTTAGAAAATCAACAACAAATCCAAAGGGAGGTATATCTTCTCTTTCTCTAGAATCTACATAAACTGTTAAAGAGTTATTACTATCAGCTATAGCGTGGTCTGTTAAATCTAATCTAAAAGGAGTGTAACCACCCTTATGGTCTCCAACAAAGTTCCCATTTAAATATATTTTTGCATAAGTCATAACTGCATTAAACCTTATGTATACACGCTCATTGTCATTTAATTTATCTATCCAAATATCTTTTTTATAGCAGCTTTCAAATTGATAAATTTTTTCATCAAAGTTATTAAAAGGAAGCTCTATATTTGTATGGGGAATCTGCACTATTTCAAATGAACCTTCAGTAAAGTCATTTGTTATATATTCTTTTCTAAAGACAGGACTATACTTCCAGTTGAAATTTATATCTTTTTTCTTTATCATAACTAGCTCCTTGTATAATCTATTTATTCTATTTATTTGCTTCTAGCTTAATAAGTATTTCATCGTATTTTTCCTCTGATATAATATATTTCTTTTTTATTAGTAAGTATGCAATAATTATGCTTACCATTGGAATTACTCCCATCCCTATCCTAAGCATAAGAAGCATATTTGGTGTGGCATTAGCTAAAATTTCATTTGCCTGACTACTAATTTCACCTACTAGTCCTTGGGACTTTTGAATTTCAAGCTCTGCAACCTTTTGAGAATAGGTATATATACCAGATAAAACAAGAACAAGTGTTACTATTCCTTGCTGAAGAGCTGCTCCAAGCTTTGTCATAAAAGGACGAATTGAAAATATGATACTTTCATTACGCTCCCCTGTAATTATTTCATTGTATTCTATTACGTTTGCAGTCATTACAACAAGGACTACAAAAAATAAGTTAAGTCCAAAGAAAATTAAAAATGCACTTCCATAAAGAATAATCTCATTCATAGGTATAATGTAGCCTAAAGATAAAAATATTATATAGCCTACGATAGAAATCATAGTCCCTACTCCCATTATCTTCATTCTTTTAAAATAATTTGTAAGAAATGGAAATATAAGTAAGGCTGCAAGTGTTCCTAGGGCAAAGAATACAGTAAAGATAGTTATTTGTATTCCTCCATATCCAAATTCAAAGTAAAAGAAATTAATGCCAAAAGCCATAAAAAGTTCAATTGCTATAGTGTATAAAAGTAAGGCGATAGCAACTACTATTAGCTGATCGTTTTTGTATAAAATTTGATACATCTTTTTAAGGTTTACTTTATCTTGCTTTAAATGAGCATTGGTTTTTTCTGTTACTCCAAAATAAGTAAGAGATGTAAAGGCTAAAAATATAAATGAGATACTGATTCCGATAATTTTGTACATAAGTACAGCATTTCCTGTTACTAAAACGGGTATTAGACCACCTGCCAAAAATTGACCAATACTTGCAAAGATTAAAACTAGGTTTGTAAGTTCATTTCGCTCATCATTGTTTGTAGATAAGTTAGGCAGCATTGACCAGTAAGATATATCGTTAATTGTAAATGTCATCCCCCAAGCTATATAGGCAAGCCCAAAAAATAGTACAAAAGCCCAGCCCTCTGGCCTAAAAAGAAATAGTAGGATTGTTATTACAAAATTACTTGCTCCTCCAATCATAAGCCAGGGCCTAAATTTACCCCCTTTAAGTCTTGCATTTTCAATAATTATTCCCATCATTGGATCGTTTATTGCATCCCAAATTCTAGCAAAAATCATTATTCCTGATATGGCAGTGAACTGGGCTACAGTTAGGTTCATTGTATATTGAATATAGGGAAGCATAAACATAGATACTAGTATAAACATCATGTCCCTACCTATGCCGCCTATACTATAAGTCCATTTATTTCTATTTGAAATTTTATCCATTATTTATCTTCTCCTTTATAAGTATTTATCAATCATATCCTTAGTTACCTGTTTGTTTTTACAGATTTCTCCGTAAAAGCGGGCACTCTTCCTTATTGTTCGTTTTTGTGTATTATAGTCAACTTCAACCAAACCAAATCTTGGAGAGTAACCATCATTCCACTCTAAGTTATCCAGTAAAGACCAGTGGTAGTAGCGCCTAACATCAACTTTATTATCTAATAGTCTTTTTATTTCTTTAGTATGATCATATATAAACTTAGCCCTTTTATTATCCTTAGCATCAGGGATTCCATTTTCTGTAATATAGATAGGAAGCTTATACTTATCATATACTTTCTTAGTTACCTTAAAAAGGCCCTCTGGATAGATTTCCCATCCTAAATCATTTAATTTTTCATCGCCCAAGTTATCCTCTACCTTTACTTCTCCAAATAACATTGCAGGATTAGTTGAAGAATGTATTAAGTGTCTTGAGTAGTAATTTATTCCTAAAAAGTCTGAGTATATACCTTTTCCAAGAGGATAATATCCTAGGCCTAGAGGTAGGCTTAGTTTTCCTTCTACCATTCCCTTTAAAAAGAGGCTATGAAAAGAATAGTCCATTAGCTCTTTACTCATTTTTGTAAGTGGATTTTCTCCCTTAACTTCAAAATATGCAAGGTGCATAGCTATGCCAACCTGGGTATCCTTATATCCCATTTCTTTTCTTATTTTATGGATAATTTTATATGACAATAAATGTGCGAGTATAAGGTTTTTTGATGCCTTAAAGTAGGATACAATATTATCTTTATTTCCTGGTGGGTATTTGCCGTCTATAAATGTGTCCATAGCAAAGACATTTGGCTCATTTATAGTACAGTATTCGTTTACATTATGGCCTAAAAAAGAAACTACCTTTTGAACAAATCTAACAAAGTACTTTATGTTATCCTTATTTGTCCATTGACCCTTTTCTTCAAACCACTGGGGATGGGAAAAATGGTGTAAGGTAACAAGAGGCTTAATTCCAGACTTTAATAAAGATTTAATTTCATCTTGGTAATGTTTTATTCCTTCTTTTGACCATACTCCTTCTTTAGGTTCTATTCGGCTCCATTCAATGCTCATCCTATAAATGTCATGGTTCATTTCTTTCATAAGATTTATATCTTCCTCTACCCTATTATAATGGTCTGCCGCAACTATAGAGCTTTCATTGTTGGCGATTTTTCCTTTTAAAGACCAGTGATACCAGTTACTATTTGTATCTCCCCCCTCAATTTGAGTTGCTGCTGTTGCTGATCCTAAAAGAAACTCTTTAGGTAATTTTATTGGATCCATTTACTCCTCCTTAATTGCTGCAATATATATATCTACTTGTTTTTTTATCAAACTTATTCCATCTAAATTATATTCTTTTTTAATTGACTCTCCTCTTATAGCAATTCTTTGACCAAAACTCCATAG
Source organism: Clostridium sp. (assembly GCA_012512905.1). Taxonomy (GTDB): domain Bacteria; phylum Bacillota; class Clostridia; order Clostridiales; family Clostridiaceae; genus JAAZDF01. Next base: position 575 of record JAAZDF010000142.1, on the reverse strand, counting down.
TACATTAGATATGGTAGCCACTATTAATTTAATGTCTATATCTTTTTTAATTGACTTATCTTTTTTACCTAAGATCATAATTTCTTCTAATAAGTCGTCTGACTTTAGAATGATTTTATTAAACCTATTTTTACTTATTTCGTTAGCAGCGTGAGTTGTCTTATCTTGAAAGTAAAAATCAAATTCGCTTAAGTATCTCATGACATCAGCTTTTTCACTCATATAATCAATTAACTTATTTAAGAAAATCTCTAGTCTTTCAATGCCAGTGCCCCTAAGATTAGTAAAAATTTCTTTTTGATAAGAGTTCCACTCATTTAAAAGCTCTATTGTAATTTCGTATGCCAGGTCTTCTTTTGTGTCAAAGTATCTATAAATTGTTCTTCTACTTAAGCCAGCTCTTTCAGCTATATCGCTCATTGTTGAGTTAAAAAGGCTTTTCTTAAGAAAAATTTCTCTGGATTTTTTCAGTATTAAGTTTTTGGTCTCATTTGTTTTTTCCATATCTATTCTCCTGTCACAGTCTGTGTTATTTTAAGTATATAATTTGTCACACACTGTGTCAAGACCAAATG
>JAAZDF010000014.1 GCA_012512905.1 Clostridium sp. | reverse complement strand
TCAAAATCTCTTTTTGTATATGAAAATAAAAACTATGACGAGAAAACTCTTTATAATGTGGTAAAAGGAAATATTGGAGTCTCCGTTGCCCAGGAATTTATTGCTTTTATTAAAAACAGTAAAAAACTTAAATTTACTCCAAAAAGCTTATATGAAATGGAAGTTATAAGTCAGATTATAAAAGATGAGATAAATATGTCAACTCACTCTACCTTGTATATACTAGTAAAAAATATGTTAGTTAAATTAAAAGACGATAATAGGGAAAAAAATAGGGATAGATTTTCAGAGCTACTTAACTTAATGCCGAGAGACCTTAGAATTTCATTAATGAAGGAGATACAAAGTGATTATAAAGATATATTTGAAGATTTACTAGATTCAGATAATTTTATAGAAGGGTTTTTTGATTGTTATGATAGATCTTAGTTTTAATAAAAGATTTAAAGAAAGTGACTTAGTTAATAAAAAAAGAAAAGAGCTTTTAAAAGCAGTAATTGACTACTCAGAAACAGGAGTTTTAAAAAAAGGTTTTAGTCAGGCTTTCTATACTTATATTAATGACTTATCTTTTACCATGATAGAAAGTGGAGAAGATTACTACGCTCTTTTTCTTGCAGATACAAAAGTTGAGATCAACTTTAATATAGAATTTCCAACAGCATCTGTTTTAAAAGACTCTGGGATTACTATGTATTTTAATCCTATATCCTATTTATTTTTAGAGATAAGTGAGGCTATAGCATTAATAAAGCACGAGATATATCATATAATGCTGAAACATCATTCAAGAGAAAAAACCTTGAAAACAAAACATTCCCTTCTTAGCATAAATCTTGCATTAGATATAAGTGTTAACCAGTATATTAAAAATCTTCCAAGTTTTTCCGAGAAGATATCAACAGTAAATAGAAGGTTTGATTTAGACCTTATGATAAATGAAAGCCTTGAAAGCTATGCTTATAAAATAGATGAGGCAGTAAAGAAGTATCCTAAAAAAGTAGCAGAGCTTGAGGAAAGCGGAGAATTTAACTATAAAGAAGTTCATAATATTTGGTCTGAATCAAAAAGCACAAAGGACGATGAGATAAAAGAGCAGATTAATAAGCTTATGAAACATTCTATGAAAAATGGAGTTCCTAGTGAAGTGAAAAAAATCTTAAAAGAATATAGAAAGCCAAGCATTCCATGGAGTGTATACCTGAAAAACTATATGGAAAGATATCCAAGGGGATGGAAGAAGACTACAACCAGACTTGATAGAAGGCAGCCTGGGAGATTAGATTTAAGAGGAAAGCTTAGGGACCATAGCATTAATTTAATTCTGGTTTTGGATGTATCAGCCAGCATTAGTAAGAGTGAATTTGATATATTTTTAAAAGAAGTATTATCTATAAACAGATTTTTCAAACATAAAATCAATATAATAGAAGCAGATGACCATGTCAAAAGAGATTATTTTATTAGATCACTTGAGGATATAAAGCCTATGCTAGAGCGCAGAGGTGGAACAAACTTTTCAAGAACATTTAAATATTTAAATGAGAAAAAGGTTAAGGATTCTCTGGTTGTTTATTTTACAGATGGAATGGGTGAGGAAAAACTTAAGCATATTCCAAGCAGCTATGATCTACTTTGGATAGTTAATGGAAAAGAGATTTCCCTTAAAAAACTTTATGGCAATGTGATATTTATAAAGGATAGTTTAGATTTTAAAAAGGACCAAGGAGACGAGGAAATATATAATCTTAGAGAAATGGTCTCAGAATGGGCAAGGTAAAAATAATAAGGCACTTCTTAATTAAAAGAAATGCCTTATATTTTTACCTTTTTTTATTTAAATTTCAAGTTAGATTGAACAATCTCCAGCTACTGCACAGCTAGAACAACCAGAATCTACTACTTTTGCTGGTGTAAGAGACATTCCTCCACCAAAGTTTTCTTCATCTGATAGAACATTAAATCCTTCATATTCAGCGTAAAGTTCTTTTGATACTACAAAAGTTATATCTTTAATTTTTTCAGTTAAGTCGTCTTCTGTAGGCTTGTCCATCATAAGTCCAAATCTAGGACCACTACATCCGAACCCAGCTAAAGCTATTCTTACAACTTTAGGTTCTATGTCGTTTGCTTCAAGTAGATCGTAAAAATCGCCATAAGCATTGTCAGATAAATTTATTAATTTTGTATCTATTTTTTCCATTTAAATTATCAACTCCTTAATTCCGAGTTTATTACTCAGATATATCCTACTAGTTTATTATATACCACTAAAAGGAAATCTTCAAATTTATTTTTTGAAATTTATCGCAAAAAAAGAGATTGATCGGGGAATCAATCTCTTTAGTATACGTTTTGTATAAAGGGGAAATACTTAAAAATTATTTTAAAAGTATTTGTATGTGTGTTATGTATATATAATAGCATAGGTTGTGTAAAATTGAAAGTGATTATCAATTAAAAGGTGGAAACTTTTAGTGAATAAAATATTAATATAACTTTACAAAACAATATTTTTGAAGATGTTTTGAGTAAATCTTTTGAAGTGGAGCATTAGTAGAACTTTTAAAAAGATTTTATATAATATACCTAATGTATATTTATTATATCTAGAAAAGAAATCAATAATAGCCTTAAAGTAAACGTTTAAGCCAATAAAAAGCCATAACTCTAAATGAGAACTCTTTTCAATTAGCGAAAAATATGATATAGTATCATTTGAGAACGAAAGATATAAAAGTCGTAAATGAAATTATAAATAAAATTATAAATATATAAGAAAGGTGAGATTATGAGTAAAGCAGTAGAAGTTTCAAATCTACATGTATCCTATTTTGGAAACGAAGTAGTAAAAGATATAAACTTTAAAATTGATAAAGGAAGGCTTGTTGGAATTATTGGTCCAAACGGAGCTGGGAAGTCTACTATGATAAAAGCAATTCTTGGACTTATAAATAAAGATAAGGGAAGAGTTCTTGTAAATGGAAAAGAAATTAAAAAAGAAAGAAAGAATATTGCATATGTGCCACAAAGAAATGATATTGACTGGAATTTTCCTATAAATGTTTTTGATACGGTTCTTCTTGGAACCTATCCAAAGCTAGGACTTTTAAGAAGACCTAAAGAAAAGGAAAAAAACTTAGCAATGGACGCACTAAAAAGAGTTAAAATGGATGAATATAAAGATAGTCAAATTGGAGAGCTATCTGGAGGTCAGCAGCAAAGAATATTCCTTGCAAGAGCAATAGCTCAGGAAGCTGATATATATTTTTTAGATGAACCCTTTGTAGGGATTGATATTTCAAGTGAAAAAACTATAATGGAAATATTAAATAAACTAAAAAGTGAAGGAAAAACAATTTTTGTAGTTCATCATGACCTTTCAAAAGTTGAAGAATATTTTGATGATCTTATCCTTATAAATAAAGAGATAATAAAAACAGGAAAAGTTGAAAATGTATTTAAAGAAAAGATTATGAATCAAGCATATAATTCAGATTTTTCTTTTATGAGAAGTAATAGAAAGGTAGGGGCTATATGATTCAGTTTATAGGAGATATTTTAAATTA
>JAAZDF010000141.1 GCA_012512905.1 Clostridium sp. | reverse complement strand
ACTTATATTTTATATTTTGAGAATCCACCTCTGAGGGACTGTAAACCAGTACGGGAAAACCGTTATATATTTAAGAGTAAACTAATTAACTTAGTTTATTAAATTAGGGTGGCACCACGAGTCATTTCGTCCCTTTAGATGAAATGACTCTTTTTGTTTTGTAATAAATAAAAAAGGAGAAAAATATGTTAGATATTAGAAAAATTAGAGAAAATCCTGAAATGTATAGAAATGTCATGGAAAATAGAGGAGAGGGAGTAGATCCTAAAGATATTGATACAGTTTTAGAGCTTGATAAAAAGAGAAGAAATTATTTAGTTGAGGTTGAATCTCTAAAGGCAGAAAGAAATAAAGTTTCTGCAGAGATTCCTAAACTTAAAAAAGAAGGAAAAGATGTTAGTAGTATTTTAAAAGAAATGAAATCAATTGGAGACGATATAAAAGATTTAGACAATAATCTTAGAGAAACCAAAGAAAAAATTGATTTTATAATGCTTAGATTACCTAATGTACCAAATAAAATTGTCCCAGAAGGTGAAACAGATGAGGATAATGTAGAGGTTAAAAAATGGGGAGAAATAAAGAATTTTGATTTTACTCCTAAGGCACATTGGGATATAGGTAAAGACCTAGATATTATTGACGCAGAAAGAGCTTCTAAAATAACAGGATCAAGATTTACAATATTAAAAAGGATGGGGGCAAAATTAGAACGTGCAATAATAAATTATTATTTGGATATGCACGATGATAATGGTTATGATGAGCTTCTTCCACCTTTTATGGTAAACAGAACGTCAATGACAGGAACAGGTCAGCTACCAAAATTTGAAGATGATGCTTTTAATATAAGAGAAAATGATTATTTTTTAATACCAACCGCAGAAGTTCCAGTTACAAATATGTATGCTAATGAAATATTAGATGGTGAGGATTTACCGCTAAAATATGCGGCTTATTCAGCATGTTTTAGAGCTGAAGCTGGATCTGCAGGAAGAGATACAAGAGGTCTTATAAGACAACATCAATTTAATAAAGTAGAACTAGTAAAATTTGTAAAACCAGAAGAATCATATAAAGAGCTTGATTCACTAGTAGAGGACGCAGAAAAAGTACTTCAAGGACTAAAACTTCCTTATAGAAAAGTTCTTATATGCAAAGGAGATCTTGGATTCAGCGCAGCACTTAAATATGATTTGGAGGTATGGATGCCGAGTTATGAAAGATATGTTGAAATATCAAGTATATCTAATTTTGAAGATTTCCAAGCTAGAAGAATAAATATCAAGTATAGAGAAGATAGGAATTCAAAAGCTGAATTTGTACATACTTTAAATGGTTCTGGTGTTGCTATAGGAAGGACAGTAGCGGCAATTTTAGAAAACTTTCAAAATGAAGATGGTACCGTAACAATTCCAGAAGTCCTAAGACCATATATGAGAAATGAAACTTTGATAAAATAAAAGATAAAACTAAATATAAAATTTGAATATTAAAAAACAGCTATGAATAGCTATTAAAGACTCCTATTCATAGCTGTTTTTATAATTATAATGATTTAAAAAAGTTAAGTACCACCTTAGTAGAATATTTATCTATACTAAAATTTCTTGATTATACTTTGACAGTTAATTGCATAAATGATATATTCAATCTGTAAGTAAACGTTTAGACCTATAAGTTAAGAACATTTTAGTACAATGAGGGGGACAAAATCATGGGTAAATATTTAATAGGAATTGATAATGGCGGGACTATGGTAAAAGCAGCAATATATGATTTAGATGGAAAAGAAATCTGTATGTCTAGTAAAAAACTAGATATGATAATGCCTAAACCAGGTTTTACTGAGAGAAATTTAGATGAATTATGGCAAGCTAATATGGATGCAGTAAAAAATGTTCTTAAGATATCAAAGGTTACTAAAGAAGAAGTTATTGGAATTGCAACAACAGGCCATGGTAATGGTGTTTATCTAGTGAAAGAGGATGGAACACAAGCTTATAATGGTATTATATCTACTGACAGTAGAGCTAAAGAATATGTTAAAGAATGGTATGAAGATGGAACAGCTGAAAAAATGCTTCCATTAACGATGCAATCAGTATGGGCAGGACAGCCACTACCTATATTAAAATGGTTTAAAGAAAATGATAGCAAGGTATTAGATGATACTAAATGGATATTTAGTTGTAAGGATTACATTAGATACAAACTTACCGGCGAAGCTTATGGAGAAATAACAGATATGTCTGGTAGTGGATTAATGAATGTTAGAGATTCTAAATATGATCTAGAAATGCTTGAAGAATATGGATTAGGAGAGCTCATAGATAAATTAGCACCACTTAAATCTTCTGTAGATATATGTGGATATATAACTAAGGAAGTAGCTGAACTAACAGGATTAAAAGAAGGTACACCTGTTGCTGGAGGCTCTATGGATACACATGTATCTGCTATTGCTACAGGAGCAGTAGAAAAAGAAAAACTATGTATTATTGCAGGAACATGGAGTATAAATGAGTATGTAGATACAGTTCCTGTAATAGATAAAGATTTATTTATGACATCATTTTTCCCAATTAAAGATCATTATTTAATAATGGAAGGAAGCCCTACATCAGCTAGTAATCTAGAATGGTTTGTAACTGAGATTATGAAAGACATAAAACTTGAAGATGGTTGTGATATTTTCGAATTAAGTAATAAACTTGTAGAAAGTGTAAAGCCTGATGAAAGCAATATAGTGTTTTTACCATTCTTATATGGAACAAATGCAGATATAGATGCTAAATCATCTTTTGTTGGTTTAAGTTGTTGGCACAAAAGAGAACATGTTTTAAGATCGATATATGAAGGAATAGTTTTCAGCCATAGAACTCATATAGATAAGCTATTAAAATTTAGAGATAAACCTGAGGTTGCAAGAATTGCAGGTGGAGTAGTTAATTCTAAAATTTGGATACAAATGTTTGCAGATATACTACAAATACCTATAGAAGTGGTTAAGACTAAGGAACTAGGAGCTTTAGGTTCAGCAATTTGTGCAGGATTAGCTGTTGGAGAATTTGATTCATTTAAGACAGCAACAGATAGAATGGTAGAAGTAGACTATATATGTAAGCCTAATAAAGATAATAAAGCAGTATATGATAAGAAATATGACTTATATAAAAGAACAATAGAAGCACTAAATCCTATCTGGAAAGAATTTTACTAGTAAGAGGAGATAACATATGGAATTAAAACTTAAAGAAAAGACAGCTATTATAACAGGAGGTTCAAGAGGTGTTGGGCGAGGCATTTGCCTTGCTTTAGCAAAAGAAGGAGTTAATATTGTTATAAATTATCATAGAAATAATGAGGCTGCTTTAGAAACAAAAACAGAAGTAGAGAAATTAGGAAGCAAGGCTATAATTGTAAAAGCTGATATTGGTAGTCCAAAAGAATGTCAGTTTTTAATAGATGAAGCTGAAAAAACTTTTGGCAATATAGATATTTTAATAAATAATGCTGGTTACTGGCCTAAAAACTGGGTGGAAGATATTTCAATAGAAGAATGGAACAGAACAATAGATGTTAACTTAACATCAGTATTTTTAACGAGCCAAGCTTTTGTCAAAAGAAATATAGAGAAGAAAAGACCTGCAAAAATACTTAATATAACCTCTCAAGCAGCATTTAAAGGTTCTACAACTGGACATGCTCATTATGCTGCTAGTAAATCAGGAGTGGTTGCGTTTACTGTTTCTATGGCTAGAGAAATGGCAAAGCACGATATAAATATAAATGCTTTGGCACTAGGTATTGTTGAAACTGATATGATAAAGGAAGCATTAGATAAAAATGAAGATTACTATTTATCAAGAATTCCACTAGGCAGAGTTGCCAAACCTGAAGATATAGCAAATATTGCAGTGTTTCTAGTTTCAGAACCTGCATCCTATATTACTGGAGCAACTATAGACGCAACTGGTGGAATGTTAATGAGGTAAAGGGGGACAATTTATGTTAGTAAATTTAAAAGGTGTGATTTTAAAAGCTTGGAATGAGGGGTATGCTGTTCCAGCTTTTGATTGCACAGAAGATATATTATTGAGAACTATATTAGATACGGCAGAAGAGAAAAATTCACCAGTAATATTAATGGCATTAGAAGATGATTTAAAAGGAAGAGGAATGGATTATATAACTTCTATGGTAAAAGGAGTAGCCCACAAATATAAGATACCAATAGTTTTACATTTAGACCATGCCACAGATATTCAATTAATTAAGAGAGCTATATATCATGGTTTTACATCTGTAATGTATGATGGTTCTGATTTATCTTTTGATGAAAATGTATCTAATACAAAAGAGGTAGTTGAGTTTGCAAAGAAGTATAATGTAACTGTTGAGGCCGAATTAGGAAGAGTTGGTGGGAACGAAACAAAAGTAACTGACATGGAGGAATCTTTACTAACTGACCCTAAAGAAGTGCTAAAATTTGTAGAAGAAACTAAAGTAGATGCACTGGCTGTATCTATTGGGACTGCCCATGGAGTATATATTGCAGAGCCAAAATTGAATATAGAAACACTGAAGGAAATAAACGAAATTAGTACAGTACCTCTAGTTTTACATGGAGGCTCGGGAACTCCTGAAGATCAAGTAAAAGATGCAATTAAGAATGGGATTTCAAAAGTGAATTTATATGCAGATTTAAGAATTGCAATGTATGAAGGTTTAAATGAGACGGCAAATAGTCATGACAGAGTAGATCCATTACCAAATGAATTATTTTTACCGATAAAAGAAAATTTAAGAAAAGTAATTGTAGATAAAATAGAAATGGTTGGTTCTAAAGACAAGGGCTAAGTCCATGATGCATTAAGAGTAAATTAATTAATACTTACCTTAAATACTGATGATTATATTTAATAGGAAAATAATATATTTGATTATATTTTATTTTCCTATTATCTGTAATATATATATTAAATAAGTT
>JAAZDF010000140.1 GCA_012512905.1 Clostridium sp. | reverse complement strand
TTAATATCTAACAGGAAGAAAACCTATTTTTCTTTTCATTTTACTTAATGTTTTTCTTGCCTCTCTACTTGCTTTTAATGCACCTTCAGTATAAATTTCTTCTAGTTCTTTTTTATTAGCTAACAAAGACTCAACTTTTTCCTGGATAGGAGATAGCTCTTTTATAATAATCTCTGCTACATATTCTTTGAAGTCTTTATATCCTTTACCTTTAAACATCTCAACTACATCATTTGGAGAAATATTTTCAATGGAAGATATTATATCTATCAGATTTTTAACACCAGGCTGATCATCTGTATAGTTTACAACTCCAACAGAGTCAGTTACTGCTCTACTTATTTTTCTTCTAATAACCTCTGGTTTGTCTAATATAAGAATATATGAGTTTTCATTATCATCTGACTTAGACATTTTTTTACTAGGATCCTGAAGATCCATTATTTTAGCGGCATTTTTTGGCATAACAGCTTCTGGAAGAGTAAATGTATCAGAGTAGGTACTGTTAAATCTCTGGGCAATATCTCTTGCAAGTTCAACGTGCTGCTTTTGGTCTATTCCAACAGGGACTACATCTGTGTTATAAAGTAGTATATCTGCTGCCATTAAGACAGGATAGCTAAATAGGCCTGCCCCTATAGATTCATTCTCCTTAGTCTTTGTTAATTTATCTTTATATTGAGTCATCCTTGAAAGCTCACCCATATTAGTATTACAAGTTAACAGCCAAGATGCTTCAGAATGTGCTGGAACATGAGACTGAACAAATAAAGTGTTTTTCTCATAATCAAGACCTGCTGCTATATAAATTGCAAGTATTTCAAGAACTCTTCTTCTTAAATCTTTTGGCTCCTGGAGCACTGTTATAGCATGAAGATCAGCAATGCAATAATAGCATTCATATTCATCTTGTAGATTTATCCAATTCTTTATAGCCCCAAGATAATTTCCAAGAGTTAATTCTCCAGAAGGCTTTATAGCACTAAAAATTATTTTTTTGTCTTTATCCAAAATGATACCCCCTAAATTATTCATTACAGGGAATATTATATCATTTAAAAGTATTATAGTTAAATAATATAATACTATTTAATTATAAAGAACGATTTACATGAGAAATAAAAAAAAGGTGGTAGAAAACCACCTTTAAATAATTATCTTCTAGAATTGTTTTTTTGATTTTTTTTAGCTTTTCTACAGTCAGGACATCTTACTGGGTCATTTTCGAATCCTTTTTCTTTATAGAATTCTTGCTCACCTGTTGTGAATGTAAATTCGCTACCGCAATCTCTACATGTGATTGTTTTATCTTCCATGATTTTCCTCCTTAGCGACAGTCTTATCTTGGGAATTTTCTGGGGCTAAGGGCCTTAATCATTCTTTTTATAAACTGCACATATTAAACCTTTCGGCAAAAATATTATATCACAGATGAAATCTAAAAGATATAAAAAAATAAGTCTTAAGATGCATTTATTTCAAGCTTTACAGAGACTAAAAAAATACAAATAAAAGTGTATTTGTGTTTTATAGTTATAATATATATTAATAGTATATAAATGCTTCTAAAGTGAAATAAAAATAAATTTAAATATTTTATTTTACAAAAAGCTTAAATTGGTAGAATAAAAGTATAAATGATTCATTAATAAGTCAATATTGATTTGACTAAATTTTTTAGTAACTATATAATTAAATCATAAGTTTAAATGTTTACAAAAAAATATAAGAGGAGTGGTTTCCATGGTAAAAGTAATTTATGGCAAAAGGGGTTCAGGCAAAAGCAAAAAAATGGTTTCTCTTGCAAATGAAAAAGTAAATACAGCTAAAGGAACAGTAGTATTCGTAGATGATGATGGAAGAGCAATCCATGAACTTGCTAGAGAAGTTAGATTTATAAATGCTGACGAGTATGCACTTGTAGACTACAGAGCTATATATGGTTTTCTTTGTGGAATTATAGCGACTAACTATGATGTAACAACTATTTTTGTAGATGGACTATTTAACGGAATGGATAAAAAAGATGAAAGTTCAAAAAAGATTTTCACAGAGCTTCAGGGGTTCTCTGAAAATAATAATATAGACTTATATATCGCAATGCACGATGAGGGCGATTTAAATGTAAGTGAGATTGAAAAGTATAAGGTTATGTCATAGCCTTTTTTATTTATTTAAATATCTAAAATAGGTGTAGAGAAGAGCTTTCTCTATGCCTATTTTAATTTATAGTTTTAAATTTTAAACTATTTCACATTTTACCAATAAGAATGTATACTATTAGGTAGTATAAATTTGATAGGAGAGGTATGTAAATGAGTATATATGATGAACTAAATAGAAGAGGGTATGTAAAACAAGCAACCTACGAAGATGAAATAAGGGATCTCTTAGATAATGAGTCAATAACTTTTTATATAGGATTTGATCCAACAGCAGATAGCCTTCATGTAGGGCATTTTATTGCTATGATGTTTATGTCTCATCTTCAAAGGGCAGGTCATAAACCTATTGCTCTTTTAGGTGGAGGTACGGCTCTAATTGGAGATCCATCAGGTAAGACAGATATGAGATCTATGCTTACAAAAGAAGAGATAGATAAAAATATTGCAGGGATAAAAAAACAAATGTCAAGACTTGTTGACTTTTCAGAGGGTAAAGCTTTATTAGTTGATAATGGAGATTGGCTTTTAGACCTGAACTATGTAGATTTTTTAAGAGAAGTAGGATCGCGTTTTTCAGTAAATAACATGTTAAGAGCAGAAAATATAAAATTAAGACTTGAGAAAGGTTTATCTTTTTTAGAGTTTAACTATATGCTTATGCAGGCCTACGATTTCCTATACTTGTATGAAAACTATGGATGCGTAATGCAGCTTGGTGGAGATGACCAGTGGTCTAATATGCTTGCTGGTACAGACCTTGTTAGAAGAAAAACAGGTAAAAGGGTTTATGCAATGACAGGTAGTCTTCTTACAAATTCTGCTGGAGAAAAGATGGGTAAAACTGTTGGTGGAGCTTTATGGCTAGATAAGGAAAAAACTTCTGTTTATGATTTCTACCAGTACTGGAGAAATGTAGATGATAAGGATGTTATTAAATGCCTTAAACTTATTACTTTTGTTGATATTGATAAGATAGAGGAAATGGAAGCAACTCTTGAAGGAGAAGCATTTAACGACGCGAAAAAACTTTTAGCTTTTGAAGTTACAAAATTAATCCACGGAGAAGAAGAAGCCCTTATAGCTGAGAGCGCTGCAGAGGCTTTATTTGAAGGCGGCGGCGATATTGAAAATGTTCCTACTATAGAAGTAACAGAGGAAGATTTAGAAAAAACTTTACTTGATATTTTATCAGAAAATGATGTTTTTCCATCAAAAGCTGAAGGAAGACGTAATATCAAGCAAGGTGGAGTATATGTAAATGATGTAAGAATTAGCGATGTATTTTATAGGATTACTAAAGATGAGTTTAATGATGACTATCTATTAGTGAAAAAGGGTAAGAAGCATATTTATAGAGTCTTACTAGTGAAATAGATGGCTTTATATGCGATTTCAGATTTACATCTTTCTTTGAGTGGAGAAAAACCTATGGATGTTTTTTCCAGTAAATGGAAAGATCATCACCTACAAATAAAAGACAACTGGGAAAAGATAGTTAGTGAGGACGATACGGTGCTTATTGCTGGAGATATTTCTTGGGCTATGAATATGAAGGAAGCTTTAATAGATCTTGATTTTATTGCGAAGCTTCCTGGCCGGAAAATTCTTAGCAAGGGAAACCATGACTACTGGTGGGGAAGTATAAAAAAACTTAACAGTCTTTATGACAATATGCATTTTATTCAAAACAATTACTTTGAGTATAAGGGCTATGCAATTTGTGGAACTAGGGGCTGGGTTATTCCTGGCAGTAGTATTTTCAAAGAAGAGGACGAAAAAATATATAAAAGAGAGCTTATACGGCTTAGACTATCACTAGACTCTGCAAAAAAGGATGGTTTTGATAAATTTATTGTAATGATTCATTATCCACCTGTAAATGAGACCTTTAAGGACTCAGACTTTACAGATGTTTTTGAAGAGTACGGAGTATCGAAGGTTATATATGGACATTTACATGATAAATCCCTTAACAGAGTTATGACTGGTATGAGAAATAATGTGGAGTATATTTTAACTTCTGTGGATTATATAGATTTTAGCCCAGTTAAAATTATGGACTAGTTTTAAATTAGACTTAAATATTTAACAGACATTTAGCGGCAAGTGCTGTAAAATAATATATAAGAGACAAGACAGCGATAGACATAAAAGTAGTAGATAAAACATTTGTTTAACGAAAATGGAGGAAAAATATGTATAATGAAAATGATCTTTTAGCAATTAACACCCTACGAAGTTTATCAATTGATGCTGTAGAAAAAGCTAATTCTGGTCACCCTGGTTTACCTCT
>JAAZDF010000139.1 GCA_012512905.1 Clostridium sp. | reverse complement strand
ACAAGTATATGCACAGGTGCCTCTGGATTTACATCTTTAAATGCATAAACAAATTCATCTTCATAAACCTTGTCAGATGGAATCTCTCCTTTAACTATACTACAAAATATACAATCCATACATACTCACCTCCAACTTCATTATAGTACATTTCCTTTAGCAACCAAACTATTTTCATCTACACCAGTTATAAAGACTTTTTTAATTTGCCCTCTTAGATCTTTATTTGACTTTACTTCCACCCTGTTATAGTTGCCTGTATATCCCGCAAAAACTCCTTCATGATCTTTTTCCATTAGAACCTCTACAGTAGATCCTACTAAATCTTCCAGGTACTGCTTTTCATATTTTTCACTTAGATCAATAACAAGTTTACTTCTTTCATCTTTAATATTACCATTTACTTGTTTTTTCATATTAGCTGCTGGGGTATTTTTTCTTATACTGTATTTAAATGTATGTATTTTATTAAGCTTTATGTTTTTCAAAAACTCTAAACTCTCATTAAATTCTTCTTCGCTTTCTCCAGGGAAACCTACAATAACATCTGTTGTTATTGATACGTCCTTTATTTCTTCTCTTAGTTTATCTACAACTTCCTGATACTCTTCCTTTGTATATCTTCTATTCATTCTTTTTAAAGTTTTATTAGATCCTGATTGAAGGGAAAGATGAAAGTGAGGACATAACTTATTAATATTTTTTATCCTATCCATTCGCTTGCCATGGAAAAACATAGGCTCTATAGAACCAATTCTAATTCTTTCTATCCCTTCTATTTTATTTATTTCTTCTAAAAGGTCTAGAAGGTCATAGCGGTTCTTAAATTCTTGTCCGTAGGACGCTATATGAATACCTGAAAAAATAACTTCTTTAAAACCATTTTCACTTAAAAGTTTAACTTCATTGATAATTTTTTTTGGATCTTTACTTGAAATTCCTCCTCTTGCATAAGGTATTATGCAGTAAGAGCAGAATCTATTACATCCATCTTGAATTTTCAAAAAAGCTCTAGTTTTATCTTCATAGTCTGTTATATTTAAATCTTCAAATTTATTATTTAAAATTATTGATTCACTTACTTTTACTACTTTTTTCTTTTCTGCCATTGATTTGTTTACAGCATAAACTATATCGCCTTTGTTTCTTGATCCCAATATTACATCTATACCATCCATTTCGTTAATTTTTTCTTTATTAACCTGAGGATAGCATCCTACAACAGCTACAGTAGCATTAGGATTAAGCCTTTTTGCTCTATTTATATATTGTCTCGATTTTTTATCGCTATTATTTGTTACAGTGCAGGTATTTACAACATATACATCACTATATTCACTAAAATCTACTATTTCATATCCATCTTTTAAAAAAAGTTCTGTCATAGCCTCAGAGTCATAAACATTAACCCTGCAACCAAGTGTTTGAAAAGCAACTTTCATTAAGCCTTACCTCCCATATCTCCATATATTAACTGAACAAAAGATAGGGCTACAAATCCAGCTGTTTCAGTTCTTAAAATTCTTTTCCCAAGAGTTATTACTTCAGATCCAATTTCTTTTAAAAACTCTATTTCTCCAGCTGAAAATCCACCTTCTGGTCCAATAACTATAGCTATATTTTTTACTTCTTCATATTTCGTGTAAATATCTTTTATTCCATAGCCCTCACTATTTTCATAGGGAACAATTATTACATCAAAGTCTTTATAAAGTTTTTCCAGTTCTTTTATATTGATAGGATCTGTTATTGTTGGAATAATACTTCTTTTTGATTGCTTTGATGATTCTAAGGCAATTTTTTCAAGTCTATCTTTCTTTTTAAATTCCTTTGCATTTTTTACAACAACCCTATCTGTTAAGAGCGGAGTTATTACATTAATTCCAAGCTCTGTAGCTTTTTGAACTATTAAATCCAATTTATTTGATTTAGGAAAACCTTGAAATAAAGTTACCTTAATTCCACTTTCATTATTTTCTTCTAATTTCTCCGTTAAATCCACTTTAATATCATCACTATCTATGTCATCTATAATTCCTATATAGTCATTGCCTTTAAAATCATTAATAACTATTTTATCTCCTGATTTTATTCTAAGTACCCTTGTTAGATGCCTTATATCTTCTTTTTCAATATAGGCAAAATTTTCGCCTATTCTGTTTGTAAAAAATTTATGCATTATTTTCTCCTCGCAGAGATAAGAATCCACTCTCCATCTCTTTTTATATCTAAAATATCAAAGCCATTTTCTTTCATTAAAGCACAAGCTTTTTCTTCTTTATCTTTAATAATTCCAGAAGAAATAAAAATTCCTCCCTTTTTCAGCTTTTTTATAACATCTGGAACTAATATCTCTATTACCTCATATAATATATTCGCAATAATTATATCTGCTTTCATACTAATATCTTCCATTAAGTCTCCATGAATTATCTTTGTTTTAAAAGCTTCATTCTTAATAGCATTTTCTTTTGCATATATAACGGCATTTTTATCTAAATCAATACCTACTATATTTTCAGCTCCAAGTTTCTCCGCGGCTATGGCAAGAATTCCTGTTCCTGTACCTACATCTATAATAGACATGCCATTCTTTATATTTTCCTCAAGAGCAAGCAAGCACATCCTTGTTGTTTCGTGGTCTCCTGTTCCAAATGCTATACCTGGGTCCGTTGATATCACAATTTCATCTTCTTTTTGAATGTAGTTTATCCAACTAGGATTTATAATAAATCTATTTCCTATCTTTATTGTTTTAAAGTGTTTTTTGAAATTTAACACCCAGTTCTCGTCTAAAATTGTTTTATGACTTATTTTAACATCATAGCTTATTAAATCTTCTTTTTTAAGCTTTTCTATTTTCATTTTAAGTTTTAAAATAATACTCTCCGGCTTATCTTCGGCGCTTAGGTATGCTTTGATTATTATTTTATCATCTTCACCTGGGAAAATTTCTTTTTCATCATATATCCAGTTTAAATCTTCTCCCTTAAAAACATCCCTATCCCTAGAGTCCTCAATAGAAAGTCCTGTTATATTATAGGAAGCTAAAACTCCCTCAACTATATCAAAATCTTTTGCGTCTACAATTAGCTTTAATTCTCTCCATTTATTATCCATTATTTCCTCGCTTTTATTTTATAGGCTAAATTATATCAGACTTAGCTATTGTTTACACTAAGCTTATTATTAAAGCCCGACTATTATTTAAGGTGCTTTTCTCTATATATCATTATATGTTAAATTTTTTAAATTAAAGTAAAAAGACTAGCAATATAGCAAAATTAATATTTAATCATTATATAATAAAATAATCAAAAAAGCGATTTATATTAAAATTTCTACCTTTAATAAATAAAAAGACAACCAATAGAAATTTAATCCTAATGATTGTCTTTTGTAAACTAATTTAAAATATCCCGAATTTTCTTTTTCCTTTTTTACTATCATTCTTGTCATCTTTTGGAACTTTTTCTCCAGAAGCTTCTAAGAATTTATAAAGTGCATCTTTTTGTCCATCATTTAACTTTTTCGGAATATCTACAATAACATTTACATACTGGTTACCACGCTGCTTATTTCTAGAATTTACATTAACTACGCCTTTATTTTTAAGCCTAAATAATGTTCCTGACTGAGTTCCTGCTGGGACTGTATAAGATACATCACCATCAATAGTTGGAACCACAATTTCTTTTCCTAAAGCTGCATCAGCAATATTAATATGTGCGTCAACATAGATGTCTGTTCCTTTTCTCACAAAAGTTTTATGAGGTTTTACATTTATAATTAAATGTAAATCTCCAGGAGGACCACCTTTATGTCCTTTATCACCTTGACCTCTTAGAGGCATTACATTTCCTGTATCAACTCCTGCAGGGATATTTACATCAATTGTTCTCTTTCTTCTAACTTGTCCTTTTCCTCTGCAATTATCGCAAGGTTCTTCTATAATTTCACCTTTTCCACCACACACATTACATGTGGTTTCCTGCATCATATTTCCAAATAAAGTTTGCCTTTGCACAGTTATTGTTCCACTTCCGTGACAAGTACCACAAGTTTTCACACTTGTTCCTGGCTTAGCTCCACTTCCCTCACATACATTACAATCTTCTACTCTTGTGACAGTTACTTCTTTCTCAGCACCAAATACTGCTTCTTCAAAAGTCAGATTAATAGTTTGCTCAAGATCTGCCCCTCTTCTTGGACCAGTTCTTCTTTGCTGGGAAGAAAATCCTCCACCAAAGAAACTATCAAATATATCACCAAAGTCACCAAAATCTGAATACTCAAATCCACCACCTGATCCTTGGCCTGCACTATTGAAATCTGTGGTTCCAAACCTATCATAATGTGCTTTCTTTTCAGGATTAGAAAGAACTTGATATGCTTCGTTTATCTCTTTAAATTTTTCCTCTGCTTTTTTGTCACCTTGATTTTTATCAGGATGATACTTTATTGCAAGCTTTCTAAAAGCACTTTTTATTTCCTTTTCTGAAGCACTTTTTTCTACACCTAGTACTTCATATAAGTCTCTTTTTGCCATTATTTACCACCTATTCCTATCATTTATACTCTTTAGCCAAGGTTTGGACTAAAGATATTATAACATAATCTAGGGAAATAACGTAAGCTATTCCCCTAAGATTTTAGTTATAAGACTTATTTATCTTCGTCTTCTTTTACTTCAAAGTCTGCATCTACAACATTGTCGCCTGATGGTCCTTCAGTTTCACCTTCTGCCTGTGCACCTTCTGCTGCCTGCGCTGCCTCTGCTTCAGCTTGGTATATTTTACCAGATACTTCATAGAATATTTCAGTTAATTCTTCAGTAGCTTTTTTAAGCTCTTCTATATCTTCTGTATCTTTTACTTCTTTTAAAGCATCTAATTTTTCTGTGATTTTTTCTTTGTCGTCTGCTTCCATTTTCTCATCAAGTTCTTCAAGTGATTGTTCTGTTTGATATATAAGCTGTTCTGCTTCATTTCTAACTTCAATCTCTTCTTTTTTCTTTTTGTCTTCTTCTGCAAATTTCTCTGCTTCTTTTACAGCATTATCTATTTCATCATCTGATAGATTTGTTGATGCTGTTATTGTTATGTTAGCTTCTTTATTTGTAGCTTTATCAACAGCTGTTACAATTACTATACCATTTGCATCTATATCAAAAGTTACTTCTATCTGAGGAACTCCTCTTTTAGCTGCAGCTATACCACCTAGAGTAAATCTACCTAAGGTTTTATTGTCTGCTGCCATTTGTCTTTCACCTTGTACTACGTGAACTTCAACAGAAGTTTGACCATCTGCAGCTGTTGTAAATATTTGACTATTCTTTGTAGGAATAGTTGTATTTCTTTCTATTATTGGAGTTGCAACTCCACCGTATGTTTCAATTCCAAGTGTTAGAGGAGTAACATCTAGTAGAAGAATATCTTTTACTTCACCTGTTAATACTCCAGCTTGAATTGCTGCACCAAGAGCAACAACTTCGTCAGCGTCAACTCCTGTTGATGCATCTTTACCTGTAAAGTTTTTAATTGCATCAATAACTGCTGGAATTCTAGTAGATCCTCCAACAAGGATAACTTTATCTATATCATTCATAGTTAATTCTGCATCTTTTAGAGCTTTTTCCATAGGATCAATTGTTGCTTTAACAAGATCACTTGTAAGTTCGTTGAATTTAGCTCTTGTTAGTGACATATCTATATGTTTTGGACCTGTTGCATCTGCTGTAATAAATGGTAAATTGATATTTGTTTGTGTTGATGACGAAAGCTCTACTTTAGCTTTTTCAGCTGCTTCTTTTAATCTTTGAAGAGCCATTTTATCTTTTCTAAGATCAATTCCATTATTTGATTTAAAGTCTTCTGCCATATAATCAACTAATCTATCATCAAAGTCGTCTCCACCAAGTTTTGTATTTCCATTTGTGGATAATACTTCAAAAACTCCATCTCCAAGCTCAAGGATTGAAACGTCAAATGTTCCTCCACCTAAGTCGAATACTAAAATTTTATGTGCATCATCTTTATCTAGCCCGTATGCAAGAGATGCTGCTGTTGGCTCGTTTATTATTCTAAGTACTTCAAGTCCAGCAATTCTACCAGCGTCTTTTGTAGCTTGTCTTTGTGAATCATCAAAGTACGCAGGAACTGTTATAACTGCCTTGGTAATTTTCTCACCTAAATAAGCTTCTGCATCAGATTTAAGTTTACCAAGAACCATAGCTGAAACTTCTTGTGGTGTGAATTTTTTATCGTCTATACTAAATGTTTTATTAGAACCCATGTCTCTTTTTGCAGACATTATAGTTCTTTCTGGATTTGTTATTGCTTGTCTTTTAGCAACTTGTCCAACTAATCTTTCTCCATCTTCTTGAAAAGATACTACAGATGGTGTTGTTCTTCCACCTTCTGAACTTGAGATTATAACTGGTTTTCCACCCTCCATTACTGCTACTACTGAATTTGTTGTTCCTAAGTCTATTCCTATTACTTTACTCATAATTTAATTATCTCCTTTTAGTCTTTATTTATTTTAAACTTTATAAATATATATTAATTTACAACTTTTACTACACTATATCTAATTACTTTATCATCTTTTTTATAACCTTTTAAAAACACATCACTAATTTCTTTTTCTCCATAGTCATCGTTTTTCTCATGCATCACTGCGTCATGAAAATTTGGATCAAATTTTTCAGATGTATCTATTTCTTCAATTCCTAATTTATTTAATGATTCTTTAAATTTATCAAGAGTTAAACTTACTCCCTTTTTAAACTCATTTACATTTTCAGTTTCAATTTCTAATGATTTCTCTAAAGTATCCATTATTGGTAAAATTTCTTT
>JAAZDF010000138.1 GCA_012512905.1 Clostridium sp. | reverse complement strand
TTTAGAAGTCTAAAATATCTAGTTCTAGATTTTCAAAATTATCTATCATTTTATCTGCATTATCTAAACTCACTCTGTGATTAACTCCAATTACCTTCATTCCAGCTCTTTTGGCAGCTAACACTCCGGCTTTGCTATCTTCAAAAACAACACATTTATGCGGGTTTATATTAAGCTCTCTTGCAGCTAGGATATAAACCTCTGGATGCGGTTTTGCTTTGTCTACAGTATAACCATCTATAATTACATCAAAGTACTTTGAAAGGCCTGTGGACTCTATTATAAGGTATGAACTATCGCTTGTTGACCCTATAGCTGTCTTATAACCTTTTGACTTTAGTTTTTCAAGAAACTCAACAACTCCTTTAAAAACTTGGTTTCCTTCGATATCCACTATGTACTGAAGATACAGGTTATTCTTTTTTCTTAAAATTTTTATTCTCTCTACTTCACTAATTTTTTCTTCATTTCCTTTAAAGATCATATCTAGGGATTTATATCTAGATACACCTTTAACATGCTCATAATCTTCTTCTGTAAATTCCTGGTCATACTCTTTTAATATTTCTTTCCATGCTAAATAATGATATTTAGTTGTATCAACTAATACTCCATCAAGATCAAATATAACTGCACCGATATTCAATCAAAAACCCCTCCCCTTTAACTGTAAATTATTAATTTTCTTTTATGTAAATTATATATCTTTAATGATAACACAAAATACACCCTTCTATTATACCAGCTATGTCTTTGAACTAAATTAATTTATATAAAAATATTCCATATGTAAATTAACTGTTGACTAATTTTAAACAAACGGTTATAATTGTCATGTAATTGATAACGATTTTCAGTAAGGATGGTGTGTAAAATGTCTATTAATGATTTAAAATTAGGCCAAAAGGCTTTTATAAATAATATTTATGGTGACAAAAAACTTGCTAAAAGACTCTCTGCACTTGGGTGCACAAAAGGCTGCCCTGTTGAAATAACAAATAAGGCTCCCTTTGGTGATCCTATAGTATTATCTCTTAGAGGATATAAAATGGCTCTTAGAAAAAAAGACGCAAATAATATAACAGTGGAGGCCCTAGCATTATGACACAAATTGCCTTAATAGGTAATCCTAATGTAGGGAAAACTACATTATTTAACGATATCACCGGATCAAATCAATACGTTGGTAATTGGCCCGGGGTTACAGTTGAAAAAATAGAAGGCTATTACAAAGATATAAAAATAACAGATCTTCCAGGTATCTATGCTTTAGATACCTATTCTAACGAGGAAATCATATCTAAAGACTTCCTAGAAAAAGAAAAACCTGATCTTATTTTAAATATCGTTGATGCTTCTAATTTAGAGAGAAACCTTTATTTAACATCTCAAATTATAAAATATAATATACCTATAATAATCGCTTTAAATATGATGGACGTTGCAAAAAAAAGAGGAATGTTGATAGATCCCAAAAGACTCGAGGAAAGTCTTGGTATCAAAGTCTTTGAGATTGTAGCTTCTAAAAGTGAAGGAGTAAAAGAGTTAAAAGAAGCTCTAACTGGAACCATAGAAGTAAGAGAACCTAAACTCCTAAACTTTGAATCTGAAAAGGATACCTATGATAATATAACATCTATTATTCGCTCTTCTTATGATGAAAAAGAATATAATGATAGCGAAAATATCAAAAGTCATAAAACCATATCAGATAAAATAGATTCTATTGTTCTAAATCCCATATTAGGTTATCCAATTTTTCTAGGACTTATGTATATTGTTTTTAAATTTACATTTTCCTGGGTTGGTCAGCCTCTTGCGGATTTACTTGAAGAAAATCTTCTACCGTCATTTTTAAATTATGTCTCGGGTCTGCTTAGTGGCTCAAGCCCATGGTTTAGAGGACTTATTGTAGATGGAGTCATAAATGGAGTTGGTTCTATACTTGTTTTTTTACCAATTATTGTTTCATTATTTCTTGGTATTTCTATACTTGAAGACTCAGGATATATGGCAAGGGCAGCGCTTATAATGGATAGATTTATGAGAAAGATGGGGCTTTCTGGTAAGGCCTTTATTCCACTTATCATTGGATTTGGATGCACAGTGCCCGCTATAATGTCATCTAGAACCCTTGAAACTGAAAAAGATAGAAAACTTACAGCTATTTTAGCGCCTTTTATTCCATGTAATGCAAAACTTCCTATTTTTGCCTTATTTGCTTCGATATTTTTTGGAAATAGAGAAACAATTGCTATCTTCTCTTTATATCTTGCAGGTATATTAGTAGCTTTTTTAGTAGGAATTATTTTTAAAAATACAATATTCAAAAAAGATGAAGAACCTTTTATAATTGAACTTCCTGAGTATAAGATGCCTTTAGCAAAAAGTCTTTTAAAGACAACTTTTGAAAAAGCTAAAAGCTTTATAAAAAAAGCATTTACTATTATATTTTCACTTTCAATACTTGTTTGGTTTTTATCTAATTTTAATTTCAGTGGAATTTCAGAAATAAATGATAGCTTTTTAGCAACCATAGGCAGCTTTATAGCTCCAATATTTAAGCCTCTAGGCTTTGGAACATGGCAAGCTACAGTTTCACTTATCACAGGTATATTAGCTAAGGAAGTTGTTATATCAACAATGGGTGTAGTTTACGGTGGTAGTTTATCTACAGTTATACCTCAAATGTTTACCCCTATAGCAGCTGTTAGTTTTATGGTATTTGTACTTTTATATACTCCATGTGTAGCTGTTATTGCAACATTTAAAAAAGAGTATGGCGGTAAGTTTGCTTTTATGGTAACTATGTTTTATCTCTTTGTTGCTTGGCTTGGATCCTTTTTAGTTTATAACATAGGTAATTTGATATTTTAGGGGGCTTTATGGAAATTTTTATAACAATTATACTCGTCTTGTTTGCGAGCTATATTTTATATAGAAATATACGAAATTTAAAAAGCGGTAAATCTAAATGCAGTAGCTGCACATCAGATTGTACGATAGCTTGTAATGATTATAAACTCGTTGACGATGAAGGTATAACTTTCATTAAAAAATAATTGAT
Organism: Clostridium sp.; assembly: GCA_012512905.1. GTDB lineage: Bacteria > Bacillota > Clostridia > Clostridiales > Clostridiaceae > JAAZDF01. Next base: position 512 of record JAAZDF010000138.1, on the reverse strand, counting down.
AAATTAGAAATAGCCATCTAAATTTTCACTAATTTAGATGGCTATTTTTATATAAGTCTAATTATTTGTATTCTACATTTCTTCAACTGTTTCTACACCAATTAACGCTAAGCCACTTTTTAAAACTATAGTTGTAGCCTCAGTAAGTCTTAGCCTAGCCTCTTTTACTTCAGGCTCCGCTGTCATTATTGGACAGTTATTATAAAACTTATTAAAATCTTTAGCTACTTCTATTACATATCTTGTAACAACAGAAGGCTCATACCTATCAATTGCAGCTAAAACATTTTTATTGAAATCAGCCAATGTTTTCGCTAGTTTGAATTCTTCATTAGAACTTAAAAGAGCTGCTTCTACCTTTTCATTAAAAGGATTTTTCCTTAGGATGCTTTTAGCCCTTGCATATGTATACTGCACATATGGACCTGTTTCTCCTTCAAAAGATAACATTTCATCCCAGTTAAACACTATATCTTTTTCTCTTGAATTTTTAAGATAAGCAAATATTATAG
>JAAZDF010000137.1 GCA_012512905.1 Clostridium sp. | reverse complement strand
TAAGTCCGTCAATTATATAAGTATTTTCAGTTACTTTATTTATAAAATCATCAAGCTCATCATGCTCATCGTATATATTACCTACAATTTCTTCTAAAAGGTCTTCTATTGTAGCTATACCTGAAAATCCTCCATACTCATCAAGAAGGACTGCAATTTGAGCGCTTTGCATCTGCATGTCTGTAAAAAGATCATCTATAAACTTAGTTTCTGGGGCGAAAAAAGGCTTCCGTAGTATGTCGTGTATATCTACGAGTTTCCCTTTATTCACAATTTCCCTGAAAATATCTTTTATATATATAATCCCAACTATATTATCTACTTCGCCTTGATAAATAGGTATTCTAGAGTAATTTCCATTAGTTGCCTTACTTACAATGTTGTGAGGCGGCTCTTCTATATCTATCATTTCTACTTCTGTTCTTGGAGTCATAACTTCTCTTGCTAGTCTATTATCAAACTCAAATATGCCGTCTAGCATATCTCTTTCTATCTTATTTATAACTCCCTTTTCTCTTCCTACTTCTATAATAGATCTTATCTCTTCAAGGGATACATCTTCTTCCAAAGTATCACTTCTAATTCCTAGAAGCCTTGAAAACAAATATGTAAACTGATTTAAAATAAAAACAAAAGGTTTCAAAATAACATAGAGTAAATTTATTAGTGGAATAACCTTTAAAGCTTTTCTATTAGAGTGCTTCATTGCCATTCTTTTTGGGATATAATCTCCAAAAAGTAGGATTACAAAAGTAAGTATAACAACCCCTAGAAATGTAAATAAGCTTTCGGATATATTAGTTCCTAAAAACTCTATATTATCTGGTGCATATAAAAGAATAATTCTAAAAGTTTTAATGCTAATTAGTATTGATATCATTGTAATCATAACTTGTAGTGTTGTTAGAAAGTTACTTGGTTTTTCAAGTAATTCTAAAATTTTGGCCGCTCTTTTATTTCCATTATTCTTTTTTTGATTTAACTTAACCTTGTTTGTAGAAATAATAGATAGTTCAGCCATTGATAAGAATCCATTAATGAAAATCAATAAAAATATTATTAAAATTCTATAAAATAAAGTATCACTATTCATTTATTAGGTTTTACCTATACACCCCTTTTTTAATCGTTTTTTCTATTTTAGTATTATACCATAGTTTAAGTTTAAATATTTTTAATAAACTGCTGGTTACTTTTTAAATATAGGATAAGTTATCTTTTAAATATCCATTTTGGATTATGATATATCTTCCACTATTTTATCTATTATATCACTATCACTTAAAAGGTCTTTACTGAGCTCTTTTGCTATTTCTTCTCTCCTAAACCAAGTAAGCTGCCTTTTTGCATAGTTTCTGCTATTTTTTTTAATTAAATATAGCATTTCCTCTTTATCTATTTCCTCTTCTAAATATGAAAGTACCTCTTTATAACCTATTCCCATCATAGATATATGGTCTTTAGTCAGTCCCATATCTTTAAGGCTTTTTACTTCTTCTAAAAGTCCACCTTTTATCATCTCTTCTACCCTCGCATTTATATCCCTGTAAAGCTCATTCCTATCTCTATTTAAGTAGTAGTAGTATATATCATAGCTATCATTATATTTAACATCATCTTTAAAGCTACTAAAAGCCTTTCCTGTAGTCTTATATACTTCAAGGGCCCTAATTACTCTTTTTAAATTATTAGGATGAATACTTTCCGCTGCCTTAGGGTCTACTTTTTTAAGCATATTATGGACATAGGTATTTCCCTTTGACTCAGCTAAAGCTTCAAGTTCTTTTCTAAAATTAAGGTCTCTTTTACTACTTGCGAAAGACAGGTTTTTTATTATAGAGTCAATATATAGTCCAGTGCCCCCTACTAAAATAGGAATTTTTCCTTTTTCATGAATTTCCTTAATTTTCTTCTCTGCTAGGCCTTTATAGTTTGTTACAGTAAAGCTCTCCATTGGACTTACTACATCTAAAAGGTGGTGTGGAATTTCTTTTCTTTCTTTTTCACCTGCCTTATCAGATCCTATATCCATATATTTATAAACCTGCATAGAATCTGCAGATATAATTTCTCCATCTATCTTTTTAGCAAGACTTATTGAGATGTTTGTTTTACCAACTCCTGTTGGGCCTCCTATTATAATCAGTTTCTTTTTCATCTATACGATTCTCCTAAACATTTTTTCAATTTCTTCTTCTGTAAACTTTATGATAGTAGGTCTCCCATGAGGGCAGTGAAAAGGGTCTTCTAAGTGCCTTAGGTTATCTACTAAGTATTCCATCTCTTCTCTAGTTAGGTGGTCTCTTGCCCGAACAGAAGCTTTACATGCAGTGTTTGCAATTGTAAGTTGCTTTACTATTTCTTTCTCACCAGTTCCCAGTGCCTTAAGGTTATCTATAATTTCTAAAAAATAAGAAACATTTTGAGTTTTACCGATAAAGTAAGGAACGCTTGTAAGAGCTATGGTGTTAACTCCAAATTCAGTTGATGAAAATCCAGCCTTTTCTAATACTTCAATGTTGTCCATATAAAAAGAAAAGTCTTTCTCGCCAAGCTCTATTACCTCTGGAACTAAAAGCTCCTGAGAACTTACACTTCCTCCTTTTATTTCAAAGAGGTATTTTTCGTAGTTTATCTTTTCATGGGCAGCGTGCTGGTCTATTATAAATAAGTTGTCATATATTTCAGAGAGTATATAAGTATTTTTAAAGCTTCCAATTATCCTTGGCATAGGAAATTTTGCCTTTAAATCTAATTTCTCCAAGTTAAGATCAACACCCTCAGCCTCTAGGCCTTCATTCCCATCTTTTTTTGATTTATATACTTTTATTTTTGAATCCCGGTAAGGGGTCGATAAATTATCATCTTCCTCACTTTCTCTAAAGTTTTTTGAAATATCAATAGGAAAGTCAAGGGTCTTTTTAGAATCCAGATCAAACTGGAGCTCAGTATAGTCTTCATGGACCCGGCTAAGTTTTTCGTCTTCACCATGATTTACTGGATTTATATCAAAGCTTTCTTTAAGCTCTTCTCTTATAGCCTCATGAACTACCCTAAAAACAGCTCCTGTTATAAACCTTTCATCTTCAAATTTTATCTCAGACTTTTGAGGATGAATATTTACATCTATAATCTCTGGATATACTTCAATATTTAAAACAAAAAATGGAAACCTCTGAGATGTAGCAAAAGACTTAAAGGCCCTTTCTACTGCATTTGTTATAGACTTTGAGTTTATAAGCCTTTTATTTACAAATATAGTTTGGTTTGTCCTTGATCCCCTAGCTATAGCTTCCTTTCCAATATAGCCATAAATAGATAGGGCGTCGTAGTGACCTTCAAACTCTATAAGGCTTTCATAAATAGTTTTATTATAAACCTGCATAATTACATCTTTTTGAGTACCTTTTCCATATGTACTTACTCTCTTTTTATTATCTGCTACCAGGGTAAAGGATATTTCAGGGTAAGAAAGGCTTATTTCTTTTATAAAAGATGATATAAGAGAAAGTTCATGGGAATCTGATTTTAAAAACTTTAGCCTGGCTGGAACGTTATAAAAAAGATTTCTAATTTCAATGATAGTTCCTCCATCTAATGGAGAAAACTTCTCGTACTTGACGTCTCCTCCTTCTAGGTATATCTCTCTTCCATCGCACTTTTCTACTTTAGACCTAAGAAGTACTTTTGATACAGAGGCAATGCTAGAAAGGGCTTCTCCACGAAATCCCATAGTTGAGATTTTAAAAAGGTCATCAGCATTTTTAATTTTACTTGTCGCATGGGCTGCAAAGGCATTTCTAAGGTCCCCTTCATATATACCCTCTCCATCATCTACTACCTTGATTAAATCTTTTCCTCCAGAGAGAACCTCTATATGAATTATACTAGCGCCAGAGTCAATAGAATTTTCTACTAGCTCTTTAATTACAGATATTGGCCTTTCTACAACTTCTCCTGCTGCTATTTTATTATAGGTATCAGAGCTTAGTATATTTATCTTGTTAATTTTAATCTACCTCCCTAGCCTTTTCATTTAACTCATAAAGAATTTCCATTGCCTTTAGCGGAGTAATGTTTAAAACATCCAGCTCTTTAAGTTCTTTAACTAAATTATCTTTTTCTATATCAAAAAATCCAAGCTGCATGGTCTGTTTTTCTTCTCTTAATGCATCTGCATCTTTTCTTGGTTTTATACTATCACTTTTTTTATCTTTTTCAAGAGAATAAAGTATTTCATTGGCTCTTTTAATCAGATTTCTTGGAAGGCCTGCAATTTTTGCTACTTCTATCCCGTAGGACTCATCGGCTCCTCCTGGAACGATTTTCCTTAAAAAAGCTATGCTACTACCAACCTCTTTTACAAGGACTGAGTAGTTCTTAACTCCCTCTATCTCTCCAAGATCTGTAAGTTCATGGTAGTGGGTGGCAAAAAGTGTTTTACTTCCTTTAAGGTCGTTAATTATATACTCAGATACTGCCCAGGCTATGCTAAGGCCATCAAAGGTACTTGTTCCTCTTCCTACCTCATCTAGAATAATAAGAGACTTATCTGTTGCGTAGGTTAAAATATTACTTACCTCACTCATTTCTACCATAAAGGTAGACTTTCCGCCAGCCAGGTCATCTGATGCTCCTATTCTTGTAAATATCCTGTCTGATACAGAAATATTTGCTGATTTACAAGGAACAAAGGATCCTATTTGGGCTAAAAGGGCAATTAGTGCATTTTGCCTCATAAAGGTAGACTTACCTGACATATTAGGTCCGGTAATAATTAAAAACCTATTAGCCTCACTATCCATATTTATATCATTGGACACAAACTCTCCGTAGTCTAGCATCTTTTCAACAACAGGGTGTCTTCCCTCTACTACACTAAACTTATCGTTTTCATTTATTACAGGTTTAACATAGTTATTATCATGGGCTACCCTGGAGAGGCTGTGGTAGGAATCTAAATCTGCAATAATCCTACTTACTTTTTTTAGTCTGTGAACTTCATTTTCTACAAGGGTCCTAACATCTGCAAAAACTTTTTGCTCTAGGATTATAAGTTTATCGCTGGCATTTAAAATCTTATCTTCAATTATTTTAAGGTCCTCTGTTATATACCTTTCAGAGTTAGCAAGGGTCTGCTTTCTTATATACCTTCCATCTTCTGGAACATACTTTATATTTGTTTTTGATACATCTATATAGTATCCAAAAACTTTGTTATAGCCAATTTTAAGTGATTTAATTCCTGTTTTTTCTCTTTCAGTTTCCTGCATCTTTGCTATATAATTTTTACCATTTATTGTTATGTCACGAAGCTCTCCTATTTCAGCATCATAAGTACTTTTAATAATGCCTCCGTCTCTTAAGACCATAGGCGCATCTTCAATTAAGGCTGAGTCTAAAAGAGAAAATACATCGTCAAGGGGCTCAAGTTTTTCGTTAAGCCTTGATACTTCTCCGTAGTCTATTTTAGATAGGACCTTTTTTATCTCTGGTATTTTCTCAAGAGATTTTTTAAGAGAAATCATTTCTTTTGGATTTACTGACTTTAAGGCTACTTTTGATACAATCCTTTCTATATCATAAACAGACTTTAGGGCCTCTTCTATTTCTCCTAGTACATCTAAGTTGTTGTAAAAAGCATCTACAGCGTCAAGGCGCCTGTCAATCATATCTTTTGATATAAGAGGCGACTCTATCCATCTTCTAAGGTTTCTCCCTCCCATAGCTGTAGCCGTCTTATCTATAACCCAAAGAAGGCTTCCCTTTTTCTTTTTATCTACTATATTTTCAGTTAGCTCCAGATTTCTTTTTGTATTTATATCCAGAGCCATTGAATCTTCTGTTTTAAATATTTCAAGGTGGGTTAGGTTTGTAAGAGCTGTTTTTTGAGTTTCCTCAAGGTAAGATATAAGTATACCTGAGGCGCTAGCTATTATATTATTATAGCCTCCTGAAAAACTTTTAAAATAGCTGTTTAAGTTTTTGCCGTGAAGGTATTCTTTCTCGTCTCTAAGGTTTACCAATATATCAAAATTTTCTTCTAGAAAAGACTTTAGGCCCTCATCTGTTATAACAGCTTCTTTTGGATAAAACTTTGATATTTCGTTTTTTAATAGATCCAGGTCATCTTTAATATATGTTCCTTTAAATTCTCCCGTTGATATATCGCAAAAAGAAAGCCCTATACTTCCTTTTGTTTTAAAAACTCCCATTATAAAATTATTTTTTTCATTTTCGATAAAGTCTTCATCAAGGAGGGTTCCTGGAGTTACAACCTTAACCACATCTCTTTTAACAATTCCTTTAGCTTGGGATGGATCTTCTATCTGCTCAGCTATAGCAACTTTATAGCCTTTGAGTATAAGTTTTCCTATATACTTATTGGCTGCATGATATGGAACTCCACACATAGGAGCTTTTTCATCGAGGCCGCAAGCTCTTCCAGTTAATACGAGTTCTAATTCTTTAGCTACAATTTCTGCGTCATCAAAAAACATCTCATAAAAGTCTCCAAGTCTATAAAATAATATAGAGTCCTTATATCTTTCTTTTATTTCAAAGTACTGCTGCATCATTGGTGTTAGTGACATATTTAGCCTCCTAGTTGTTTGTACTTACTATTATAGCAAATCAAGCTTTTACTTTAATATTATAAGCTATCTATCTATTTACATCTTTAAATCAAATTATTAGGTTACTATTTCAAGTTACCTTCTTATTATATCATCTCTTAATAATAAGAAGATAAAAAATGCTGACTTGTCTATTTGCTTTGTATCTTTTGTGGTTTTATCTATTGAGTTTCATACTTTATATATAGTCTATAAAAAAGACCCAAAAAGCAGTTAGCTTTAAGGGTCCTAGTTTTCCGATTTAATTTTTAATACTTTTTTATTTTTTCTCCATGGTCATTAAATACTTTTATAGCATTTAACGAAACTTCCTTATTAATCATTTCAAGAAAAAGCTTTGGCGAAACTGTTACTGTGTGGGCACCTGAATCTAAAGAGTTTATAACTTGACTGGTGTTTTTAAAACTAGCTGCCAAGATTCTACACTTTATATCCCTATCATCGTAGAAAAGTCTCATTTTTCTTATAGCATCAAATGGATCTATACCAATATCAATCATCCTGTTGACGTAAGGAGCTACGTAGTCGCATCCAGCTAGGCCAGCTAAGATTCCTTGGTCTGCTGAGTATATAGCAGTGGCTAGGATCAGAGAGTCCTTATCCATTTTCTTTATTTTTGACGCCGCCTCAAGTCCTTCAAAATCCATTGATATTTTATATCCTATAGTTTTATCTGTATTAATTTTTTTAAGGGCCTTGTAATCGTCGAGGAGCTCTTCTACTGTAGAGCCTACTAACTGTACGAATACTATCTCTACACTAGTTTCAAGAATGGAGTTTAACTGGTATTGTCTAGACTTTTTTTCTTTTAAAAGTATTGTTGGATTTGTTGTTACACCTTTAAATACTCCAGTTTTGATATATAGATTAATATCTTTAATATTTGCTGTATCTAAAAACACTGACTATTCTCCTTTATTTAAAGTAGGGATATAATCTTTTTAAATTATACCCCTAGTTTAAGATTATATTAATATTTTTCTGTGTTAAAACTCTTCCAAGGAATGTCTACTGCTTTGCCACCGTTAATAATTTCATCTACATGCATAAGAAGTGGGAAATCCTTTATATCTGCTTTTCCATTTTTAGCTGAATTTCTAACTGCCCTTGCTGTTCTTGTTGCTATAACAATTGATTCTAGGGTTACACCCTCAAGTTTTTTTATAGCTTCGTCAAAAGAATAGCCCTGACCTAAAAGAGTTCCTATTCTTCTTGTTCTTCCACCAAAAATTGTTACATATAGGTCTCCAGCTCCGTATATAATATTTTCTTCCCCACCGCCTGTAAGTTCTAAAAGCTTTTTCATTTCTTTTACGCTCTGAGCAAAAAGTGCTGCCTGAGAGTTATAGTGCTCTACCCCTTTGCCGTCTTTTCCAATAGCAAGTCCTACAGCTAAGCTTACTGCTAGGGCATAGGCATTTTTAAAGGCAACAGCGGATTCTACTCCAAGTTCATCTGTTGAAAGGTCAACGTGGTAATAAGAAGTTTCAAATATTTCTTTAAACCATCTAAGCTCTTCAATATCTTTTCCACAAAAAGCAACATAAGAGTTATCATGGTCTGCAAGTTCATAGCTTGTGCATGGCCCTCCGATTGCATTTATATGAAGGTCTCTGCCTGGCATATTTCTCTCCCAGTACTCAGGATATGTTTCCATATTTCCGTCTTCATCATCTATCATACCTTTTGTTACAGAAATTATAGGCATTCCATCTGGTATTTTAGGGAATACTTTTTCCAAAAACCAATCTACTCCAAAACTTGAAACTCCACATAAAACTGCATCTGCTCCCTCTAGAGCCTCTTCAAGCTCTTCTAATTGATAGTAGCTAATTCCTTTTTTTAGTAACTTTCTTTTTAAAGTAGGATGAAATCCCGTTTTTCTACCTTCCTCAATAATTTCTCTATCAAGATGCGTTCCTACTAGCCTAACCTCATGTCCATTTTCTGAGGCAGGAAAAGCTAAGGCTGATGCCATTTGACCTGAACCAACAAATGTTAATATACTCATTCTATTCTCTCCTTTTAATATTTCTTATTTTCTATTTTTAAATATTTTTAAAATCAATTCCGCAAAACCATATTTTTTATTCATCTTAAAATTAGTTATATAATAAATTATAATAATTACTGCCTCCTTAGATTAATTTTACACTATTTTAGATAAATAATGAACTAAACTTATTTCATTCTTTGTAAAATATTTTCAAGGTAACCAGTAGACATGTTTTTTATAATTTAAAACATTAATAGTATATTTTAAAATAGCGTAAAGACCTTGTCTTTACGCTATAACTTTTATTCTTTTATTTATTAGATTTAACCTGGCCATAGGTGTCAAATTTTTTAATCATTTTTTCCATTTCTTTTCGATCAAGTATTACAGGATCTCCTATAGATTTTGCCCTATAGTAAATTTCTGCGCAGTGCTCAATCTCCTCTGCAATATTAAATGCATTTGCTAGGTCCTTTGCACCTGTTAAAAGTCCATGATTAGCTAAAAATACTGCATACCTATCTTCCATAGCTTTAAATGCATTTTCTGCTAGCTCTGGGCTACCAAAAGAAGCATATTCAGCGCACCTCACATCATATCCTGATAGGGCTATTAAGTAGTTTGATGCTGGAAGTCCTATTCTTAGTGTAGCAAGAACTGTAGAAAATACTGAGTGTGTATGTACAATAGCACTTATATCTTCTCTATTTTTGTAATAAATACTATGCATTGCAAACTCACTTGATGGATCTTTATCTCCATCCACAATATTATGTTCTAAATCCATAACTACCACATCTTCAGGTCTTGTTTCAAAATAATCTATACCAGATGGACTAATAGCCATTAGTTTTTTATCTCTATTATAGATACTGATATTACCACCCGTACCTTTAGTTAGTCCACTTGTAATAAGCTTTTTTCCATATTCTACAATTTGTTTTCTTTCACTTTCAAGTAACATATATTCCTCCGTTTTTAAAAAGTTAAGGCAGCAGATTTAAAGCTTTTTTAAGCTGCCTTAACTTTTATTTATATATGATAGACCATATGTATTTGACTAAAGACTCTAAAGACTTTTAGTCTTTTTTAAGCCATCCTTTAGAGAATTCTACAGCTCTTAACCAGCCATCGTAAAGTTCTTCCCTATCGTCTTCTCTCATTCTAGGATAGAAAGTTTTATCTACTTCATAAATGCCCCTAAGGTCATCTAGAGATTCCCAAACTCCTGCACCTAAGCCGGCCATAAATGCTGCTCCTAGTGAAGTAGTTTCAATATCTTTAGGTCTAACAACAGGAATATTTAGTATATCTGCCTGGAACTGCATCAAGTAATCATTTACTACCGCCCCACCATCTACCTTTAGTGATTTGAGCTTAGTTCCTGTTTCCACTGCAATAGCTTCAATTTGATCTCTTGTTTGGTATGCAATAGACTCAAGAGTCGCTCTTACAACGTGAGCTTTAGTTACTCCTGCTGTTACACCAATTAACATTCCTCTAGCATACATATCCCAGTGTGGTGCTCCAAGGCCTTGGAAAGCCGTAACAAAGTAAACACCCTGTGTATCTTCTACACTATTTGCAAGGGTTTCTGTTTCCTCTGTACTTTCAATAAGTTCTAGTTTATCTCTTAGCCATTTAACAGAAGAACCTGTTGTGAAAATACTAGCTCCCATTGCGTAGCTTATTTTCCCGTCAATACTCCATGCTAGGGTAACTAAACCTTTTTCTGAAGGAATTACCTTATCTCCAAGGAATACTAAAGGTACATTACTAGTTCCATATGTACATTTGGATTCTCCTGCTTCAAAACAAGTTTGTCCAAATAAAGCTGCGTGCTGGTCTCCTGCTATTCCAGTAATTGGAATTTCATCTCCAAAAATACTTGCATCAGAAACACCAAAATGCCCAATAGAGTCTTTTACTTCAGGTAATATTGATTTAGGTATTGATAGCATCTCAAGAAGCTCATCATCCCATTTACCATCATGAATATTAAGAAGCATAGTTCTTGAAGCGTTAGATGCATCAGTTGCGTGAACTTTTCCTTTTGTAAGATTCCAAAGTAGCCAAGAATCTATTGTTCCAAAAAGCAGTTTTCCTTCATCTGCAAGTTTTTGAGCCCCATCAACATTATCTAAAATCCAGCGAATCTTAGTTCCTGAGTAAACAGGATCTATTACAAGTCCAGTTTTTTCATTAATCATTTCCCCATAGCCTTCATCCATAAGTCCCTTACAGATATCTGCTGTTCTTCTACATCCCCATACTATTGCATGGTATACAGGTTTTCCTGTTGTTTTATCCCATACTACTGTAGTCTCTCTCTGATTAGTTATACCGATACCAGAAATATTATTAGCTGTAATACCTGCTTGCTCTATAGCTAGTTTTGCAACAGCAAAAGTAGCTGCAACAATTTCCTCTGCATCGTGTTCCATCCAACCTGGCTTTGGATAAAACTGTTCGAATTCTCTGTTAACATAAGAGACTTTCTCACCTTCGTTGTCATAAATTGTTGCTCTCGAGCTTGTTGTACCCTGATCAAGTACTAAAATAAATTTTTTCATACTGCACCCCTTTTTAAAATAACGTTTACACATCAAGTAAAATAAATAAGATAAATAAATAACGGTAAAATTGCTTTTCCTTATCTCTTTATCAATCATTTAAATTATAAGTCATTTCTTCTCATATTACAATAGATTTCTTTCAAATGAAAAAATATTATGAATAAATGAAAATGTTTTCTTTGTTTTTGTTTCTATTTGCCTAGTTATTTGCTATATTAAATATAATGAAAAATAAAATATAGATTATATTTAAAAAGGATACGATAAAAATGGATAGAATTGATAAGATGATAGATCTTTTTGAAGAGAAAAAAGAAATAACAACCAATGAACTAATTGAAAT
>JAAZDF010000136.1 GCA_012512905.1 Clostridium sp. | reverse complement strand
TTAGCTTTTATCTTTCTTTATAATAAACTGTTTCTCTGATATAATTAGTTTAATATAATAGAAAGGGTGAACTAATTGGAAAAAATTGCTGTTTTTACTGATAGCGCTTCTGATTTAAATGACAATGATTACAAAAAACACAATATAAAATTTTTACCACTTCAAATAATTTATGAAAATAAAACCTATAAAGATAAAATAGATATTGATGCAAGCACAGTGTATGAAAATTTAAAAAATGAAATCCCTAAAACTAGTCTTCCCTCGGGAGAATCTATAGACAAACTTTTTAAGGATTTAATTAAAGATGGTTATACTCATGCCATTGGAATATTGATTTCTGGAGGCTTATCTGGTACATTTAACGCTGTAAAATTAATGTCTCAGGAATATCCAGAGATAGAAACATTTGTCTTTGATAGTAAAACTTTATCTGTAGCCCAAGGGGCCTTTGTAAAAAAAGCTGCCTTAATGGTCGAGGCTAATGTACCTTTCACTGATATATGCAAAAACTTAGAAGATTTAAGACCTCAAATAGACACATATTATTATGTTGACACTCTTGAATATCTAATCCAAGGCGGTCGCATTGGTAAAGTTCAAGGTACAATAGGTAAATTTTTAAATATTAAACCTATAATATCGATTGATAATGATGGTGTTTATTATACAATTGAAAAAGCAAGAGGTAAAAATCAAGCTTATAATAAGTTATATAGTTTATTAAAAAATGATTTATCGAAAAACACCTGTAATGTTTGGGTTATGCATGGCGGTGCTGAAGCTGAGTGCACTAAAATTTATAATACAGTTAAGACTTTCGATAACATAAATAATATATATACAGGTCAAATAAGTCCTTCTCTTGGAGTTCATACCGGTCCAGGCCTTATTGGGATCTGTGTAGAGAGACTTGATTAATTTTATTGACGTAAATAGAAAAATATCATATAATAATTTTATGGCTAGGGGTGCTGAAAAGCTGAGAGATTAAATATCAACCCTTTACCTGATCTGGATAATACCAGCGTAGGAAAGCAGAAACAGAAATTTTAAGCTGCATACCCTATGGGATGCAGCTTTTTTTCCTAGCCAAAAGGAGAATAAAATGACAAAATTTACTGAATCCATTAAACTTTTAATGGAAAACCCCCTTTCACTTGCCGCTATTGTTATTGTATTACTTTTAATTCTTTTTGCTATAAGTACAAAACAAATTAAGTTCACGCCACTACTTATGACACAAATTGCACTTTCTGTAGCAATATCTGCAATACTTGAACTAATTGTATTGTTTAAATTTCCTCAAGGAGGAAGTGTTACTCTAGCATCAATGTTACCAATAATAATAATGGCTTACACTCATGGACCACAAATTGGAATTTTAACCGGGTTTTTAGTAGGTGTTATTAATTTATTTATGGGACCTACTATAATTCATCCCCTTCAAACACTGCTTGATTATCCACTTCCATATATGCTTGTAGGAGCATCAGGTTATATTAAAAATAATCGCTATACTGGGGCAATTTTTGGCACAGTCTTACGTCTGTTTATGCATATATTGTCAGGAGTAATATTTTTTGCTCAGTATGCACCTGAAGATATGCAATCAGGATTTAGACTTTGGCAATATTCAGCTGTTTATAATGGTTCCTTCTTAGCTATTGAACTACTTATATTACTAGTGATAATGGCCATAATTCCATGGGATAGACTCACAAAGGAATTAAGTAGAAATACAAGATAAGATGAAAAAGCTCTAACTTGAAATTAATTTCAAGTTAGAGCTTTTTAAATTTTATTTTATATTAACGGTATAAACTTTTTTTCCGTTTTTGCATTTCTTTCATAAATTTCTTTTTCATCATCTTTAAATGCTTTATATAGAACGTCATAATCAGGATTTGTCGCTGCAAATCTCTCTGCTTGACCAGACTCCATGTATTCACTAAATTTAGTATCTATAGGAAGCTCTGCAAGCAACTTAAGTCCCATTTTATCCGCTTGACTTTGAGCACTGTTTTCACTAAATACATTCATTTTCTCATTACAGTTTTTACAAACAATATATGACATATTTTGAACTACACCTTTTATTGGGATTTCAAGTTTTTTTGCCATATTAATCATTTTGCTAACTATCATTGAAACCATAGTTTGTGGGTTTGACACCATAACTAAATAGTCTATTGCAAAATCCTGCATTATAGTAAGTGCTATATCTCCTGTTCCAGGTGGTAAGTCTATTAGTAGATAGTCTAGCTCGCCCCAGTCCGTATCTTGATAAAGCTGCGTTGTTACGCTACCAAGTACAGGTCCTTTCCAAAGTAAAGGTTCTTCTTCTTCTACCATAAAATTCATAGAAATAACTTTAATTCCCAGTTCCGTCTTAAGCGGTAAGAATTTATAAACTCCCTCTACATCTGTAGGTGCATAGCCTGTTTTTTCATTTTCAAGTCCAAAAAATCTTGGCATTGACGGTCCTGTTATATCTGCGTCTAAAACTCCTACTTTATAGCCCATTTTTTTAAGTTGAACTGCTAAAATTCCAGTAATAGTAGATTTTCCAACTCCACCTTTTCCACTAACAACTCCAACAACGTGTTTTATCTTACCATATTTTGGTTTAAGCAAATCACATTTTAAATCTTTATGACATTTATTTTTCACTGCACAAGATGCACAAGTTACCATTTAATTACCCCCTAAAAATTTTCCGGCTTATCTTCTGATATAATTTTATCCCATTTATTTATATCATTTTTATATTTAGAATAAATATAATACTGCTTATCTAGTCCTTTTGCATCAACTACTGCTTTATAGACTATAGTCGTATATCCAACAGTTTTAATTTCTAAAATTATGTCAGCTGGGTCATTGGATTCGAGTAAAATAATATCTTTTTCTTTTAAAACATCTTTAAAATCTGCTATTTCTCTCGATGTTTGATATTTTAAAACTTCTAGATCATCCTCAATTTTAACTCCTATTGATTTATCTTTGTTCTCATCCCTAACCTTATAAGCAAGTTCTATTATTGACTCATAGTAAGCATCTTCAAAATATTTAGGTTTTCTTAAACTATAAAGATTACTAATAAGATGATTATCTATCCTATCTGTAACTTTATAATAAGCTTCGTCATTATAAAAATTACCCCTATCTAATTTAGATACGCCAGCTATATAGTAATAATATTTTATATTCCCTTCATCATCATGAAATTCAAAAATATAATCTGGATCTAATACAGGCTTTTCTTCCGCTTTTTGTGCTCTAGATAAGCTAAAATAAAGCTCATTAATTGTATCTTCATCAGTTACCAAAAATCTAAAGCCCTTATCTCTAGCACTTTGAATAACAATTGTAACAATACTTCCATTGCCTAAAAATTCAAAATCTTCATTTTTGTCCCTATCTAGCAAAGAATTACCTAAACTACATCCACTTATCATTATACTACTAAATATTAAAAGTATAGCAATAATTTTTAATTTAAAACTCCTTTTCATTTAGTTGCTCTCCTTAAGCTTATTTGAAAGCATAGCAAACTCACTTATAGATAAAGTCTCTCCTCTAATTTTGAAATCAAAACCTAACTCTGAAAACACCTTTTCTATTAAGTCTTTATTATATCCCATAGATTTTAATCCATTTACAAGGGTTTTTCTTCTCATATTAAATGAATGACGTACTATATCAAAAAATAATTTCTCATCTTTTACATAACTCCTAGGCTCTGATAATTTGGTAAGTTTTATAACTGTTGAGTGAACCTTTGGCATAGGTATAAAAGAATTAGGTTTTACTTCTCTAATTATTGATACATCAGTAAAATACTTTACAAGTATAGTCAAAGCTCCATATTCCTTTGTTGCTGGCTCTGCATTTATTCTCTGTGCTACTTCTTTTTGAATCATTATAGTTAAGGATTCAAAATTTAAATCACTATTTAATATTCTCGCTATTATAGGTGTCGTTGCATAATAAGGAAGATTGCATACAAATTTTATTTTTTCATCCTTAAATATATTTTCTAAATCCAGCTTTATAGCGTCACCCTTTATTATATCTAAATTGTCATAACTAGCTAATTCTTCATCAAGTATAGGTATTAATTTCTCATCTATCTCTATAGCTGTAACTTTACCTGCTTTTTCAAGAAGTTCTCTTGTAAGGGTTCCCACTCCTGGCCCTATTTCAACTATGTGGTCTGTATTTTTTATATCTGAGCTTTCGATTATATCTTCTAAAACACTTTTATCTTTTAAAAAATTTTGCCCAAGGCTTTTCGTAAACCTAAAATTATGCTTTTTGACTATTTCAACTGTATTTATATCCATTTTAAAACTCCTCGAAATTTCTCTTTATTCCATCTATAAATTCTTTTTTCTTTATTCCAAAAGAATTTAATTTACTTAAAAATCCTGAACCATTTGAATATCCAATTCCTAGGTCTTTTCCTAGTATTTGCCTTCTTTCTTTTGAATCATTATGACCTATTAATTTGAAATAAATCAAATCCTCAACTTTAAAAACTTCTTTCTTTTTTTCCTTTGTAAATCTCGCTTTTTTAAGAGCTCTTATTATAGACTCACAGGAAGCATTCTCAATTCCTATATCTCCATTTTTTATGCCTTCATCCCTAACAATATATGCATGCTTTGCATCTGGGATAGCTTTTGATATAACTCTTCTAATTTTTTCTCCACCAAAGTCTGGATCCGTAAGTACAATTATCCCTTTTCTTTTATGGGCAGTTTTGATCTGCTTTAATATCTCATCATTTATACCAAAACCATTCACAGATATAACCTCTGCAGAAACAGCCTTTTTTACAGCTGATATATCATCTTTACCTTCTACTACAATAATTTCTTTTATTTCATATTTCATTTATTTCACCTAACTATTTTCTATCATTCATTATAACAGAAATTCATTGTTTTTTCGCAAAAAAAAAGTGTTTCAGGATATCCCAAAACACATTTTTATATTTTTCATCTTATATTAGTCTAATATGTAAATATTAACATACCTTACGCCCCAGCTTCTAGATTCTGTTCTAGAATTTAAAAAGACATCTATTCTATTACCTTTAATTGCCCCTCCAACGTCCTGAGCAATTGCATAGCCATAGTTTTCAACATATACTTTTGTGCCTAAAGGAATAATACTTCGATCTACTGCTATAGTAGACCATCCATTAGGGTTCCTAACAGGTACCGCTCCCGAAGCTGTCATTGTATGCCCTGAGTAAGCCGTAGCCCTTACTTTCATAGATTTGGAGTAACTAAGCCCACTTGGAGTTGTTCCACCTCTTGAAGCCGTTAAATTGGCTGCAGAGCTTGTAGTCTGTTTTGTTGAAGCTTTTGCCACTACTGGTTTTGGTTTAGGTTTTTCTTTAGTTCCAATAGCAATTACCTTATCTGTAGGTTCTTTTACTACTATATTTTCTGTTTCTTCTTCTTTTACAAGTTCTCCATCTTCATATGTTTGTAAAATGGTAATTTTTCTCTCACCTTTGTCTCCTTCTTTAGAAACAACTTTTTTACCTTTTAATAAAGTCTTGTCTTTTATTTCTTGAACAGAAAAATCTAGCTCTTCTGTATTCTCTACAATCTTTTCAGTAACTCTAGTTATCTTAAGTTCAATATCTCCATATATTAATTCATCTTTAGATAGTGAAAGTTTATCTTTCTCCCCGACTTCAATTTGTTCTGACGCTAAAAATCCTTCAATACTTTTTTCTGCAGTCATAAACTGTTCTTCTACATTGTCAGCCAGTAATTTTATTGGTACTGCTTTTGTAATTTCAATCTTATCTTCTTTTTGAAGTACCTCATTATTATCTTTATTTAATTTATCTTTATCAATTACTGCTATATCATTCTCTATAAGAAATTCGTCAACAGTTTCTTTAAATGTCTCTACTAATTGCTCTTTTCCATCTATTACCAATGTAATATGTTTTTTCTTGCTATTGATAGCAAAAAATACTGTAAATACCATAACTGCAGCAAAAGCTACAACAACGATACCCTTAGAAAAAAATCTTTTCATATATTCCTCCTTGATTGAACTACTTTGATATTATAGCAACTGTAGTTCTCTTGTCAAAGAAACCCCTTCAAAGCACTGATTTCAAAGGCTTTAAAGGGGTTTTTAAAAGTAACATATGAATAAACTGTGAACCTACTTCTTCACAACTAATCGATTTTTAGTATTCTCTTTACATTTTCTTGAGTTTTTAGCAGTACTTCTTTTGAGCTTACACCTTTAATTTCTGCGATTTTATCTGCAACAGAATATAAAAAGTCTGACCTGTTTCTTTTTCCTCTATTGGGTACTGGTGACATATAAGGGGCATCTGTTTCGATTAATATTCTATTAAGGGGGGTCTCTTTTACTACATCTGGAAGTTTTTTAGCATTTTTAAAAGTTACCACTCCTGAGACTCCGATATAACCACCAAGACTTATTATTTCTTTTGCCATTTCTGGACTTCCAGAGTATGAATGGAAAACAGAGATAACATCGCTGTTTTTTCTATAAATTTCCATTATATCTCCATGAGCCTCCCTATCATGCAATATTATTGGCACTGAAGCTTTTCTAGCTATGTCATATTGATCTTCCAGTACTTTTCTTTGAACTTCTTTAGACGGATTATCCTCCCAGTAATAATCAAGGCCCACTTCACCAATAGCTACAATTTTGTCTTTTTTTAGTAAGCTTATTATTTCATTTTTAACATCATCATTATAATCTAAAGCATCGCTTGGATGTATTCCAATAGCTCCATAGATAAAGGGATATTTCTTAGTAAGATTTATGGTTTTATTAATAGATTCATAACTTGAACTCATATTTAATATACCCATAACCCCGTTCTCATTAAGTTCCATTAACAGAGCTTCTCTGTCCTTGTCA
This sequence comes from Clostridium sp., assembly GCA_012512905.1. GTDB lineage: Bacteria > Bacillota > Clostridia > Clostridiales > Clostridiaceae > JAAZDF01. Next base: position 6,999 of record JAAZDF010000136.1, on the reverse strand, counting down.
AACTGCTCATCATCATAATGAGCGTGAGAATCAAATATCATAATTACTCATATCCTTTCTGAAATATATAGATTTTCTTTACACTTATGTCTAAATTGTTAATAATCAAGGCGTACATTCACTTTTTATACATAAACCCTGTATCCCTTTGGTTTCAGTGGTTGTAGGACTTATAAAGGAGTCTTTACACCTTTAAACTTTCTATTTTTGTATTTTAAAGAATTAATTATACAGTTAAATTTGTTATATATGGAAAAAGTATTATTAAAACCTACTTTTTAACTTACTATAGTACCTTCGTCCATATCTTTATCTAAAGATATAATTGATAAGTCATCTTCATCTGAAGCTGCAAGAATCATTCCTTCTGAAAGTTCCCCTCTTAGTTTTACAGGTTTTAAGTTGCAAACAAGAGTTACCTTCTTACCTATAATATCATCCGCTTTATAATTTTCAGCTATTCCTGAAACAACTTGTCTTACTTCACTACCTATATCAACTTTTAACTTTAATAGTTTATCTGCACCTTTAATTTTAGATGCCTCTATTATTTTACCTATTCTTAAATCTAGTTTATCAAAATCTTCTATAGTAATTTCATTTTTAATTTTTTTGTATTTCTTCTTTTCTGGCTTAGGATTAATCTTAGCGAGCTCCTGAAGTTTTTCTTCTAAATCAATCCTTGGAAAAATAATTTCACCTTTATTTATCTTATCGCCTGGTATAGTTCCATCAAAAGACCTTAAACTTTCAAAAGAAATATCCTTTGCATTAAGCTGATCTTTTATTTTCATAGCGGTATTTGGAATAAATGGTTCAACTAGAGCCCCAATAAATCTTAATGACTCTAATAAATTATATAAAACGCCACCTAACCTATCTTTTTCCTCAGGTTCTCTTGCCAGAATCCATGGAGTCGTTTCATCTATATATTTATTTGTTCTCCTAATTAAAATCCATATCTCATCTAATGCATCTGGTATATTTACTTGATCAATAGATTTCGCAACATTTTTTGGAGTTTCTAAAGCTAAATCTATAAGCTCTTTATCAAATTCTCCCTCTATATATTTTTCTGGTATTACGCCTTCAAAATATTTATCAACCATACTTAAACTTCGAGAAAGTAAATTTCCTAAATCATTTGCAAGATCTGAGTTTATTTTTCTAACAAAGTTTTCATTACTAAAGAATCCATCGCTTCCTCTTGATATTTCTTTAAGAAGATAGTACCTTACAGGATCTTCTCCAAAATGATCTATTAAAACTACAGGGTCAACAACATTACCAACAGACTTAGACATTTTCCCACCATCAACTAAAAGCCAACCATGTCCAAATATTTGTTTTGGAAGCTCCACATCAAGAGCCATGAGCATAATAGGCCAATATATAGTATGGAATCTTATAATATCCTTACCTATTAAATGGATGTCTGCCGGCCAGTATTTATCAAATAGCTCTGTATTATCTGACCCATACCCAAGAGCTGTAATATAGTTAGAAAGAGCATCTATCCAAACATAAACTACATGGGAGTCATCAAATGTAACTGGTATTCCCCAGCTAAAGCTTGTTCTAGATACACATAAATCATTTAAACCTGGTTTTAAAAAGTTATTAAGCATTTCATTTTTCCTAGATTCAGGTTGTATAAATAAAGGGTTTTCCTCAATATGCTTTATGAGTCTATCTGCATACTTACTCATTTTAAAGAAATACGCTTCTTCATTAGCTTTCTCAACGGGTCTTCCACAATCTGGACAATTTCCATTATCAAGTTGAGATTCAGTCCAAAAAGCTTCATCTGGTGTACAATAATATCCTTCATATACCCCTTTGTAAATATCACCTTTATCATATAATTTTTTAAATATATCTTGAACTACTTTTTTATGATAGTCGTCAGTTGTTCTAATAAATTTATCATAGCTTATGTTCATAAGCTCCCAAAGATCTTTAATATCTTTTACAACCTCATCTACATATGCCTTAGGCTCTAAATTTTGCTCTTTAGCAACGCCTTCAATTTTTTGACCATGTTCATCTGTTCCAGTTAAAAACATTACATCAAAATTATCTTTTCTCTTGTATCTTGCAAGAGCATCAGCTGCTACTGTTGTGTATGTATTTCCAATATGAAGTTTAGCGGAAGGATAATATATTGGTGTAGTAATATAATATGTTTTCATAAAATCATCTCCTTAAATTTAAAAAGTCTCTATGGAAAAAATCCATAGAGACGATATATTCGTGTTACCACTCTAATTTATGTTTATCTTGCGAAAAACAACTCCTTAAGTAATCAGTATTAATTACTTTGTAATATAACGGTTACTACCGTAAATCTTTACTATTTAGATTTAAAACTCCAAGGCCATTTTCAAAAAAGTTCCGCCGCTTAATTTCACCTAACTTAAGCTCTCTTAAGACTTCCATTTTTCTACTTTTCTCTTCTTAGTTAATTTAAATATTTAGTTATCATAATAAAATCATAATACCAAATATTTAAATATGATGCAAGATAATAAATTATTATATTCTTACATAAATATAAATCTTGCAACAAATACTAATGATAATATCCACATTATTATTGATATATCTTTGAATTTTCCTGATAATGCTTTCAATATTACATATGAAACCATTCCAAATACTATACCTTCTGCAATACTATATGCAAATGGCATCATAATTATTGTTAAAAATGCTGGAATTGCTTCAGTATAATCTTCAAAGTCAATATCTTTTATAGAGCCCATCATAAATAGTCCAACCATAACAAGTGCTGGAGCTGTTGCTGCTGATGGTACTATTGTAAATAATGGAGCGAAGAATAATGCCAATCCAAACATTAATGCTGTTGTTAATGCTGTAAGACCTGTTCTTCCACCTTCTGCTACTCCTGATGCACTTTCAACATATGTAGTTGTTGTACTAGTTCCAAGACAAGCACCAGCTATTGTTCCAACTGCATCTGCCATTAAAGCTTTACCAACTCTTGGAAGTTTTCCGTCTTCATCAAGCATATCTGCTTTTGTAGCAACTCCTGCTAAAGTTCCTACTGTATCAAATATATCCACAAATAAGAAAGTAAATACTACAAGCACCATTTCAAGTGAAAATATTTCGTTCCAACCTACAAATTGAAATGCTACATCTTTCATTGAAGGAGGTAAACTAACAATAGAAGTAAAAGTATCTGGAAGAACAGTTACTCCAAAAGGAATTCCAATAATAGTTGTAAGAACTATACCTATTAATAAAGCACCTTTTATATTTTTTGCAAGTAAAAATCCTATTACTATAATTCCAATTAATGCTACAAGAACCTGTGGTGATCTAATAGACCCAAGCTCTACAATTGTTCCATCTCCAGGCACTACAAGTCCTGTTCCTGTAACTCCTATAAATGCAATAAAAAGTCCTATTCCAACAGAAACTGCGCTTTTAAGATTTTTAGGTATCGCGTTAAAAATTGCTTCTCTTGCTTTTACAGCAGAAAGTAAAACAAAAATAATTCCTTCAATTAATACTGCTGTTAAGGCGAATTGCCATGATTTTTGCATTGGTCCAAGAACTACAGAAAAAGTAAAAAACGCATTAAGTCCCATACCCGGCGCTAATGCAAATGGATATTTAGCATATAAAGCCATAATTAAAGTTGCAATCATTGCTGATAAAGCTGTTGCAGTGAAAACTCCTCCTAAATCCATACCTGTCAAAGCAAGCATCTCTGGATTTACAATTAAAATATAAGCCATTGTCATAAAAGTTGTAAGTCCTGCAAGTACCTCCGTCTTTACATCCGTACCATGTTCTTTAAGTTTAAAAAATTTTTCCACCTAATAGATCCTCCTAATTTTTATTAATATAATTAATGTTTTCCCTATAAAAACGAATAGCCCAGTAGGGCAGGAAGTGAAACCTACCCGACTGGGCTTTTATCCCTTCGGTGTAATATATAATATACCTGTACCGCTTGGACCAGCGAAATAATTCCGGAACCCTAGGTACACTTTCACCCATAGTCAAATGATTTATGGTCATTTGTAGAAACGCCCCAACCATATCTCAGGGCCTATATGAGTTTATTCAATTTTATAATCCAATCATAACAATTAAGAACGTTCATGTCAATAGTTAATTAAATGTTCGTATATTTATTTTAGGATTCTACTTTTTCATAAAGTTTTCTATCTCATCTACTGTTTTTATTATATTTTTAGATAAGTTTCTGCAGCCATCTTCCGTTATCAAAATATTATCTTCTATTCTAATCCCTATCTCTTCTTCTGGAATATATAGCCCTGGTTCTACAGTTATAACCATTCCCTTTTCAAGAGCAATGTCTCTTGAACCTACATCATGGGTATCAAGTCCTAAATAATGAGATGTATTATGGAAATAGTATTTAGAAACTTCATTATCATTTTTTATTACACCTAGGTCTTTTAATCCCTCAGCATATATTTTATGGACCAAACTATTTATCTCAGGAAATGTTACCCCTGGTTTAAGCATTTCAATAACAGCAAGCTGAGCTTTTAAAACTAAGTTGTAAACATCTTTTTGTCTTTCTGAAAACTTACCATTCACTGGAAAAGTTCTTGATATATCAGCGCTATAGTATTTATGCATGGCACCAAGATCAAGTAAAACTAGGTCACCATCTTTAGCCTTAGAATCGTTAGCTACATAATGAAGTACAGTTCCATTAATACCAGATGCGCATATTGTATCAAAGGCAAAATCTTTAATCCCATTAGATTTCAAAGTAAAATTAAAATAGGCTTCCATTTCGTATTCCATCATACCAGGCTTTGCATTTTTTATTAAGTTGAGTATAGCTTTGTCTGTTATACTAATTGCTTCCTCTATTATAGAAACTTCTTTTTCATCTTTAACAACTCTAAGATTTGAAATAGAGTCATGAATGTTTTTTATATTGATTTCAGGATATTTTTCTTTTAAATTTTTCGCAAAAATTTCTTCATAGCTCAAACTAGATTCAAATGATTCTCTTTCTAAATCTAAAAATAAACTTGAAATATTTTTACTTTTTATAATTTCATTGATTTTAGGATTAAAATCTTCTGTATTCAAAATATTTTCTATTCCTGACTTATCTTTAGCTTCATTCTCTGTTATTGTCTCTCCTACCCATTTAGCTAAAAGTTCATCTCTTTTAGGAATAAATAAAAACTCCTCAGATTTATCATATGTCTTAATAATTACAAAAATTATATTTTCTTCATCTATTCCTGTCATATAATAAAAATTTCGATTTGGTGTGTAAGGATAGAGCCCATCTGCAGATTTTTTAGGTGCTTTTCCTGAAAACTGGATTAAAACAGAATTATCTCCCATACTATTAATGATATTTTTTCTATTGCTTTTATAAAATTCTTTCATCTTTTCTCTCCTATTTATATTGATAACTTTATTGTATCATATCAAAACTTTTAAAAAAACATTGCACTTTCCTTAATAACTCTATAATATATTGTCTAAGATATAAATTAAGGAGCTGTTCTACTTGAATAAAAAAAATAATACTTTAAAACTAATCTACTCAGCAATGTTTATAGCTTTATCTGTGGTTTTTACGAGATTTTTCTCGATTAAACTCCCTAATCTTAGGATAGGATTCGGATTCTTACCCCTTGCTGTGTGCGGAATGTATATGGGACCATTTGATACAGCAATAGTAGCAGGGGTTGCAGATTTAATTGGTTCTTACCTATTCCCTCAAGGACCTTTTTTCCCAGGTTTTGTATTAAGCGCTCTTACAACAGGATTTTTATATGGCTATTTTTTAAAAAAAGACACAGTTAAATCCAAAGATGTTATATTAACAATTGTTTTAATAACTATTATTGTTCGTATGGGAATGAACAACTTATGGCTTACTATGATGGGTGTTAATTCATTTAAAGCTCTTGTAGCTGTAAGGATAATACCTCAAATTATTACAGCTTTAGTCCAAATCCCAGTAATACTCTTAACTTATAGATATTTAGTCAGTAGAATTAAATTAAATATAGATTAATTCCTTTTTACTAGGCTATGATTTTATTAATAAAATAGTGACCTACTCCCATTAAAACTCGGAGTAAGTCACTATTTTTATTTTATTAATTATATTAGCTTGTAATATTAAGTTTTAATCTTATCTTTTCAATCATATCTTTGACCATAGATTCTAAGTTATAGTTAGTCTTAAATCCCCACTGCTTCTCTGCTTCACTATAATCTATATTGTCTGGCCAGCTGTCGGCTATTTCCTGTCTTATTTTATCAGCCTTATACGTCATTTTAAAAGCTTTAATATGTTTTTTAATTTCTAGAGCTAAGATCCCTGGCTCCAAAGACATAGAAGATACGTTAAATGCATTTCTATCTTTAAGTTTTGATGGATCTGCTTCCATTAAATCTACGACAGCCTTTAATGCATCGGGCATATACATCATATCCATAAATGTTCCTTTTTTTATATAGCATTCATACTTTTCATTTTTTACTGCCTCATAAAAAATATCTACCGCATAATCAGTAGTGCCGCCTCCTGGCTCTGTAACATATCCAATAAGACCTGGATATCTTAACCCTCTTGTATCTACTCCAAACCTTTTAAAATAGTAATCACAAAGAAGTTCTCCTGAGGCTTTACTAACACCGTATATTGTATTTGGCCTTTGAATAGTTATTTGTGGTGTGTTTTTCTTTGGTGTTTCCGGTCCAAAAGCTCCTATAGAACTTGGAGTGAAAAACTTGGTATCAAATACTCTAGCCGCTTCTAAAGTATTTAATAATCCATTCATATTCACATTCCATGCTTGGTGAGGATTTTCCTCCGCTTTGGCCGAGAGTAATGCTGCTAAATGTATAATCGTATCAATATTTTCTTTTTTAGTTATTTCCATTACTTTTTTCGCATCTAAAACATCAAGTTTTTCAAATGGTCCTTCTAGTAATATAGAATCTTTCTCTGGA
>JAAZDF010000135.1 GCA_012512905.1 Clostridium sp. | reverse complement strand
TTAACCAGCGCTCATAGTCAGCATGATACTTCCAATCGGGACTTTTCGTATTACACCAAGGACAGCTATGCTTCCTAGGGTCGAATTCTGCCATAAATTTATTAAAAAGATCTTCTGCAGAAAGATTCTTAAAATTTATCTTGCAGAACAGATGAAAAACTCTTATCATAGTATTGTACCTCGTGTACCAGAGGTGTTTACCTCTGTGTTTCATGCTCCTATGCTTTCGGGCTAGGTGCATGGGCTAGAGAGAGGAAGAGGCAACTGTGGTGGGTGGGCTCTTCCTCTTTTTTCATATACGCATTACTATATGGAATTATTGTACATAGGTCAACAAATACTGATAAAAAAATGCCGTATATTACGGCATACTGTTATCATAATGTTCTAAACAACCAGAACTCAATTTGCGGTTATCTTGTTGATCTAGAAGAATTTAAAGTGGGGTTCTACAGCTTTAGAAGAATCTCAAAAAAAAGAAGAAGAAGTCATAAAGAAATTCCCCAAAGTTGTTGACTGGATAAACGGCCACAAGAATCCAACATTCAAGCAGCTACAAGATTTTGCTGAATTTTTAAAGATCCCATTAGGCTATTTATTCTTAAAAACACCTCCTCGAAACGTTAAAAATAAATATTGTTGCAAGTTAATCTAAATTATGGTAAAATGCACTTCAAAGACGGCATAAAAAAATGAATGCCTGCCAAGAGGTGCAAAGATGATTAAAAAAATTGAAAACATGAAAAATGAATTTATAAAAAATGGAGGGGTCCTAAAAACATCAGAGCTTAAAGAGTTGGGGCTGTCTAGTCGTCAGATCAATAAATTGCTAGGAGAAGGAATGATTTCCAAAATAAAATATGGATTTTATGAATCAAATGAATATCCTCTAAAAGAACAGGTTATTATAGCGAGACTATTTCCTAAAGCAGTGATTTTTCTAGAAAGTGCATTGATGCATTATGGATATACAGATAGAATACCTTCAGCTTGGCAAATCGCCGTGGATAGGCACAGCAAACCTAATCAATATGACATTGAATATCCTGTAATAGAGCCTTATTATCTAGAACCTAAGTTTATTGATATTGGTGTAGATATAATTCATGAAGATGGTGTAGACATTAGAATATATGATAGGGACCGGACAATATGCGATATACTTCGATATGAAAATAAATTAGAAGAAGAGGTTTTTACTAATGCAATAAAACGTTATGTAAAAGACCCAAAGAAAAATGTAAGAAGGCTATTTGAATATGCTGGAGAGTTTAATATCACTAATAAAGTACAGACATATATAGGAGTGTGGTTGTAATGGAAAATATAGCAGCATCAGTTTTAACAAGATTAAAAAATAAAGCAAAAGCACAAGTTATCCCACTCCAACAGCTATTAAATCTCTTTTGCCAAGAAGAATTTATCAGAAGACTTTCAGAAAGTAGTTATAGAGAAAATTTAATACTTAAAGGGGGCTATCTTCTATATTCAATCAGTGGATTTACTACTAGACCAACAGTTGATGCAGATTATCTTTTGAAGAATTATTCAAATGATTTAGATGCTATAGAAAAACTTGTTAAAGAAATTATTTCTCAACCGAGCAAAAATGATTTTATAGAGTTTCAAATTAGAGGTTTAGAGGAAATTAGTGAGGCAAAAGAATATCATGGGATTAGAGTTAACCTTTTAGGTATTATTGGAAGAACAAAGACTCCATTTAGTATAGACTTTGGAGTTGGTGATATTATTGTACCTTCCCCAGTTGAAAGAACCCTACCAGTACTATTGAAAGAGTTTGAAGAACCTAATGTGTTAACATACTCATTAGAGTCTACAGTAGCAGAAAAACTAGATGCAATTATATTATTAATGGAAGCTACGGGTCGTATGAAGGATTTTTATGATATATATTATTTAGCAACGACATTTAATTTTGAAGGAAGAAACCTCCAAGAGGCAATTTATGAAACACTTTCTAATCGAGGTACACCACATGAAAAAGATTCCATCGCTGTAATAGCAAGACTTGCTGACAATGTTGAAATTCAAAAGAGATGGAACAATTTCTGTAAGAAGGTATTAAAATATGAACTAGATATTAAAGATGTAATAGATACAATAATTGATTTTACTTTACCACCATATCAATCAATAGTTAGTGAAGAAGAATTCTTCAAAAACTGGAGCTATAAAGATAAGAAATATATTTAACCGAAAGTAGGTTTTCCATTAGCCTGCTTTTTTAATGCTCTTAAATACCTGTCCTCTTCAAAAATTACATCTGTATTTAACCATATGTAATTTTGGCAATCAATAAGAATATCGACAGAAAAAAGAGTGAGTCTTCAAGACAAATCTGAGAAAAAACCTCAAGTAGGGTTGTTAGAACCTTCTTTTTGGGGTGTAATTAAACTATAAACGAAATCCTAATGAGGAGGTTTTACAGTATTTTC
>JAAZDF010000134.1 GCA_012512905.1 Clostridium sp. | reverse complement strand
CAGCTAAACATTAGAAGTTTGCTTCCTCTATCATTCAAAATTTTCACCTCTTAATTAGTTCACTATTGAACTATATTAACATGATTTTAGAATTTGTCAATGGAAAATTTAAAAATCAAATTATAAAGCAAATATTTTATAGAATTTATAGCCTTTAATAACTTAAAAATCTAGAATTCTCTGTTATAATTGTAATAATATATAAATTTAGATACTAAAGTTGAATTTTTAAACTTAGGAGGAATAAGGAATGATAAAAAAAGAAAGGGCAAGAAGGAAAAAAGCTATAATATTATTTAAAATTAGTTTATTTGCTATTCTTTTAGCATCTTATTTATTAATTAGGTTTGTGTTTTTTAATATTCATGGAATGAAAGATTTTCCAAGTTTGTTAGCTTTTATAGCTGGGTCTGTACTACTTCTTTCAGTTTTAATGAATAAGAAAACCCTATCAATCTTTGTAGATATTGGATATATATTGGGATTTATAATTGCTATGCTTTTTAATTCAGATACTTATGACCGAGGTGGAGGAATTTTAAACAATTCCTGGATAATATGGATTATTGTATTCTTTTTTAGTGTTGTGATTGGCTGGTTTATAGAAGTAATTACAACTATAAAAAATAGTAGAAAGTTAGAATTAGATAATTAAAAATTAACATAATATATATGAAAATTTTTTTATGGTTTTTTTACTTTTCAAAGATAAAAATTATGTATATATTTAATAAATAGATTTGAAAATATGTTAGGTTAGAAATAATAGTATGAAATGGTTTTAAGGAGGAAATATGAGAATTTTATTAACCAATGATGATGGTGTAATGGCAAAAGGTATTCAGGTTTTAGCAAAAAAACTACAAAAAAACCATGAAGTAATAATTGTTGCTCCAGATATGGAAAGGTCTGCTCAAAGCCATTCTATAACGCTTTTCAAACCTCTGGTTGTAAAAAAAGTAAAACTCGAGGGAATTACTGGTAAAGTTTATAGTGTAGCGGGAACGCCTGCAGACTGCGTTAGAGCGGGTATGGAAGCCTTAGCAAAAGAACCGATAGATTTAGTATGCTCAGGTATAAATATAGGACTTAACTCAGGAATGGATATTTTATATTCAGGAACTGTATCTGCAGCAATTGAAGCTAGTATATATAATGTTCCATCTATAGCTTTATCGGCTGAATATGTAGATGAACAAGTTAACTTTAATATTGCAGCAAAACATGGGGTAGAAATAGTAGAGAAGGTTATTCCAGAAATTATGGGTACTAATATTGTGCTGAATATTAATGTTCCATATAGGGAACATGAAGTAGAAGGAATTAAAATTTGTAAAGTCGGGGATGCAATATACGATTACTATTTAGTAGGCGAGAATGGAGATGGAGAAAGATATATTCAAACAAATGGAAGAAGAAAAATTGAATTTACAAAAGATACAGATAGATATTTTTTAAGAAAGGGCTATGTAACAGTAACTCCTCTTCACTACGATCTCACTAATTTTGAAACTTTAGAAAAAGTTAGGCATTGGATAGAAAAATAGGATAAATAAAAAAATAGTATTTAAGCTTTTGTAAAACTATTAATTTTGAAATTAACTGTATTAAAGGAGACCATATGAAACAGTTACTTATTGATATTGGAGATGAATTAAAACAATTTTTATCAGGGAAAACAATAGATGCACTTATACCACCAATAATATATATAATAGGAAATAATTTATTTGGACTTATAGAAGGAGTTATACTTGCTTTATCAGTAGCTGTTATCATAGCAGTAAGAAGACTTATTAAAAAAGAAAGTGTTTTATATGCTTTAGGAGGTATAGGAGGAGTAGCTTTTGCATCAGGATTTGCTCTTATTGCAGATAATGCAGCTAATTATTTTCTTCCAAAGATAATAGGAAGTGGAGCACTATTTTTAATATCTATAATAAGTGTTTTTATAGGAAAACCTCTTGCAGCAATTGTAAGTCATTTATCTAGAAGTTGGGACTGGGAATGGTTTAAACGAGATGACATAAAACCAGCATATAGAGAAGTTACAATTGTGTGGTCTATTTTATTTTTACTTAGAATGTCTCTTCAAATATTTTTATATAAGAGAGGAAATTTATCCGAACTTGGATGGGCAAGTATATTATTAGGTTTTCCAGCGACCCTTACGGTTTTGATATTAACCCTTGTTTATGGAGTATGGAGACTTAAAAAGCTTGGTGGACCTGGAATAGATGAGTTTCAGGAAGGAAAAAACCCACCTTGGAAAGGGCAAAGAAAAGGTTTTTAAACATATCAGAATATATATTAGCAGCTAAGAATAGTTATTTTATTTTTAAAATATAGATTAGTCTTATAAATGGAATTTACCGAAAATTAGGAGGCAAAAAAATGTCTAAAAATTATGATAAACCTAAGTATATTGATACTAAAAGAAGCGATAGTGGTGACAATGAGAAAAAGGAACAAAAAATAAAATATATTAAAGAAATGATAGAAACAGAATTATTTGGAGTTTTAGCAACAAAAGGTGACACTGAATGTTATACGAGTTTAATTAGTTTTGCATGTGATGATAATTTCAAAACACTTGTATTTGCAACGCCGATAAAAACAAAAAAATATACAATGATAGAAAAAAACACTAATGTTTCTATACTAGTGGATAATAGGTCTAGTAATAAAAAAAGCTTGAATGATATTGCTGCTGTAACATCTTTAGGTCAAGGAAGAATATTAGAAGATAAAAAAGAAATACAGAAGTGGTCTAAATTATTAATAGATAAGCACAGTTATTTAGATGAATTTATAAGTGCTGAAACAACTGCGGTGGTTTTAGTAGAAATATCAAAATATTTATATGTTTCTAGTTTTCAAGAAACCATTGAATGGAGTCCAAGCTAATGGTTATTATTGGGATTAGCTTGCCTAGTCTAAAAAATATTATTAAAGATCAACTAAAGAAAAATCTGGAAAAATAAAACGATTAAAAGACGCTTTTTTACAGTTATATTCTGTGAATTTACTAATATGATAAAAGAATAATATTAAAAAGTCCTAAATAAAGTACCCGCCCGGATACAATATTTAGGACTAATAGATAATTTAAAAACTATCCAATTAGAGTATAGCATTAAATAACATTAAATAGTTAAATTTTAAAAATTTATTATTAAAGGGCACATCCAATTTATTATTTAGGCTTATATTTTTTGAGTAAGTATTTATCCTAAGGTTTAGATATGAGCATAACAAAAGATTAAAGTGTCTTTAGTAATTCTTCACCTTTTTTTGTAATAGTAAGCATTTTAACAGCTATGATGTTACAGTTTGAAACTTTACAAGAACTACACCTAGTTTCACAAATGTAGGACCCTTTATCTTCGTCCAGAAATCCCATTCGTTCCAACTGACTTATCAATTCTTTTACAAAATTCTCTGTGATGCCAAGTTTTTGTGCAATACCGGGTATGTCTAATGCTCTCGCAGTACTTATTTCTTTTAAAACTTTTTTAAGCATAGCTTAGCCTCCTAACCTAGTCCAAATAAACTTCCAACTTGATAAATTAACACTGCAAAGCCCCAACCTATTAAAAATGGATAAACAACCATGAATATTGCCCATTTATAAGAATTAGTTTCTCTCTTAACTGTTGCTATAACAGCTGCGCAAGGAGTATAAAGTAGGGTCATGACTAAAAATGCTGCAGCGGAAAGTGTAGTGAAAGAACCACTTATAGCTTCTACAAGAGCTGTTCCTTCTGTAACTCCAGCATAAACCATACCAAGAGTCGCAACGACTGCCTCTTTAGCTGCTATCCCAGCAAATAAACCTACAGATGACTGCCAAGTTCCAAAGCCTGCAGGTTTAAATATTGGTGATATAAATGTACCAATTTTCCCAAGAATACTTGTTTGACTATAAGGATCAACCCCTAGAGGTAATCTTGCAAGTACCCAAAGAAGTGATACTACCGCAAATATAATTGTTCCAGCTCTTATAACAAAGTCTCGTACTTTGGTCCACATATCTCGTAGTACATATTTAAGAGTAGGAAGTCTATAAGGAGGCAATTCCATTATAAAATGTGATGTTTGTCCTTTGAATATTGTTTTTGAAAATATCTTTCCCATAACTAAAGCTACTATGATTCCTAAAAAATAAAGTGTAAATAAGGCTATTCCACCATAATTTGGGAAAAAGGCAGCAATAAAAATGGTATATATTGGTATTTTTGCTCCGCAGCTCATAAATGGATTTATAAGCAAAGCTATCATTCTATCTTTTTTATTCTCTAAAGTTCTAGTCGCCATTATTCCAGGTACGTTACACCCAAAACCTACTATCATAGAAATAAAAGTTTTTCCTTGCAAACCAAGTTTTCTCATAAGGCTATCCATTACATAGGCAGCCCTTGCCATATATCCAGTATCTTCTAATATTCCTAAAAAGAAATATAAAACCGCAATAAGAGGTATAAATTCAAGAACAGCTCCAACTCCTTCAAACAAAGCATTTAAAAAAAAATCTTTGATCCACGGACTCGCACCTAAATATGTTAGACCGACTAATGCTTTGTCACTAAGAAAATCGACTAGATTGACCATATAGCTACCAAGAAAATCTTCACCAAATTTAAATGTAAGCTGAAATATGGTAAACATAATAAGAGCAAATATTGGTATTCCAAAGTATTTATGAGTTAGTACTTTATCTATTTTATCAGTTATAGTTTCAGTTTCTTCTTCGGGCCTTACAAGAGTATCTTTTAAAACTTCACCAATAAAGGAATATCTTTTATCTACAATTTCAAGTTCATAAGCAAGGCTTTTATCTTCATAAAAAAAGAGTTTTTCTTTTAAAGACTTAAGGTTTTTAAGCTGTTTTAAATTTTTAATTTCAGGATCTCCCTCAAGTAATTTAATTGCTACCCATCTTTTAGGATACTCTAAATCTACTTCTGAAAGAGTGTGCTCTATTTTAGTTATTTCATTTTCAAGTTTTTCTCCATAATTGAATTCTGTATATGTGATTTCATTTCTTTCAATTACTTGAACAGTCTTTTCAATTAAATCATCTAAACCTTTTTCTTTATGAGCTATAGTTGGAATTACGCTAATCCCAAGTTTTTTTGAAAGTTTTTTTATATCTATTTCTATATTTTTTTGTTTAACTTCATCCATCATATTAAGAGAAATAATAACATCTACTCCCATGCCCATAAGCTGGGTGGTGAGATAAAGATTTCTTTCTATATTTGTTGCATCGACAACATTAATAACAATATCAGGATTTCCTTTTAATAAAAAATCTCTTGCAACTATTTCATCTTCTGAATATGCCCCGAGACCATATGTACCAGGTAAATCTACTACTATATATTCTGTATTCTTATATTTAAACTTTCCTTCTTTTTTCTCAACAGTAACGCCTGGCCAATTGCCAACGTGCTGATTAGATCCAGTTAAGGAATTAAAAACTGTAGTTTTCCCACTATTAGGGTTTCCTACAAGTGCAATAGTTTTCATGTAACACTTCCTTCTTAAGACTGAGTAATAGCTAGTTTCTATTTTTTATCTATTTTTTCAACCATAACTGAAGAGGCAAGGCCTCTACCAAGAGCTAATTTATTTCCTGAGAAACTTAGTATTATTGGACCAAAGTCATTTTTAACAACTTTGAATAAAGCACCTTTATGAAGTCCTAGTTCAGAAAGTCTTTTTGTCGCGCAGCACCCAGTTGATATATATTTTATTTCAGCGTAATCATTTGCTTTTAGAAAACTTAAAGAAGTATCCAAATTTATCTCCTCCCATAGTGGAAAATTTATTTATGACTTACCAATTGATAACGTTTCTCAGTTGGTAACACTTAAAATTATACAGTATTGTTAGACATAAATCAATTCAAAAAATGGTCGTTAGAGTTATAACAATTTAAAAAATAAAAAACAATTTATAAAGAGTTTACCAGATATTATCGATACTTAAACTAAATATTATGTTAAAATTAAGTCGATAAAAACTTTTGCTTTATTTAGAAACTAGGTTTTAATTGTTGTCAGCCTTATTAGAGTGCATTTATTTAAAAGACCTGTTGGAGTTTTCTTGAAAAGAAAAGAAA
Organism: Clostridium sp.; assembly: GCA_012512905.1. Classification (GTDB taxonomy): domain Bacteria; phylum Bacillota; class Clostridia; order Clostridiales; family Clostridiaceae; genus JAAZDF01. The sequence goes on along the minus strand of JAAZDF010000134.1, from coordinate 11,551 downwards.
AGCTGCTGTTAAACATAATTATATAAAAACTGAAAATAATTCATATCTTTGCCTTTAGGCTAGTGATGCTTAAATAAGTGTAGTGTGGTAAAAAACTGCTGAGAATTTACTTGTACATCTGGATATAATTAAATTATTTATTTCTGTGAGCTTCGGGATAAGATTAAAGCTAAGTTGTTAGAATTAAGATGTTAAATCCTTTTATAACTATTGTAACCTTTGTTGCTAAATTTTAGAAATAACCGGTGGCTTTATGTAACAATAAAAATATATATCAATTTAGTGAATTTTAGAGAAGACAACTACTAAATTGTATAGAGAAAGGAAAGTAGTATGAATACGATTATAAAAGTTGAGAATTTAAGTAAAATGTATGGATTTCTAACAGCTGTAGATGATATTTCTTTTAATGTTATGGAAGGGGATTTATTTGCTTTTTTAGGTCCAAATGGTGCAGGGAAATCAACAACAATAGATATACTAGGAACACTTATAAAAAAAAATGCAGGAAATATTACTATCAATAAATTCCAGCTTGGTAAAGATGATAATGAAATCAGAAAGAATATTGGCATTGTGTTTCAAAATAGTATACTGGATGATTTATTATCAGTAAAAGAAAACCTTGAAGTTAGAGGATCATTTTATGGCCTAAAAGGTAACATTTTAAAAGAACGGATAAGGGAAGCAGTACGAGTAACAGAATGTAATGAATTTATAAATCAGCGATATGGAAAATTGTCAGGGGGACAAAGGCGAAGAGCTGATATCGCAAGAGCACTTATTAACCAACCTAAAATACTTTTTTTAGACGAGCCAACAACGGGTCTTGATCCTAAAACAAGGATATCAGTTTGGAATACTATTGCGGATATGCAAAAACAGTTTGGTATGACTGTATTTTTGACTACCCATTATATGGAAGAAGCAGCAAAAGCTGACAAGATTACAATTATTAATAAGGGAAGAATCATTGATGAGGGAAGTCCTTTTAAATTAAAGGAAAAGTATACTAAGGATAATTTAAAGATATACAATCCTACAAGTGAAGTGATTAGTTATATGGCAAAAAATAATATAACTTATAGCTTAAACAAAAACGAATTAATAATTGAAATTAAATCTGTAAATACTATTATTCAAATTTTATCTGACTTAAAAAAATTTATAAGCTCTTTTGAAGTAATACATGGAAACATGGATGATGTATTTTTAAATATAATTGGTGACAGTCAGGAGGATGTTAAAATATGAGTAAAATTATTTATAGAAATGTTAGTTTATACTTTAGAGATAAGGCTTCGGTATTTTTCTCGCTTCTGAGTGTGTTGATAGTAATGCTCTTATATATACTTTTTTTATCTAATGTTCAAGTTGTATCCATAACTGAACAAATAGGAGCAACAGCTAACAAAAACAATATATCTTATTTAATTAATACTTGGATTTTAGCAGGTATACTTTCTATCACTACAGTCACAAGCACACTTGGAGCTTTAGCCTTTATGGTTAATGATCGGGAAAATAAAATTATAAAAGACTTTAAGAGTTCTCCTATAACAAATTCTACTTATCCAGTTGCAGGGGTTATTAGTAGCTTTATTGTAGGTTTGACTATGAGTATTATAGCTTTACTAATATATGGAGTATATATATTTATTGATACAGGATATCTATTTAGCTTGATAATAATTGTTGAAACATTAGCTTTGATAGTTGTTTCTACAATTATGAATGCTGCTTTGATGGGATTACTAGTATCATTTATTTCAACAAACAATGTATATTCATCGGCTAGTTTAATAATTGGAACTACTATAGGTTTTGTGAATGGACTATATATTCCAATTGGAGAATTACCAGATAAGATTCAAACCTTTATAAAATTATTACCCTTTGCGCATATTGCATCAATGTTTAGACAGATATTAATGAAAGATTCAATACCAAAAACTTTTGATGGGGCTCCAGTTGAAGCCATAAACACTTACAAAGAAATATTTGGAATTATATTAAAATGGAAAAATGAAAGCATAGCTTTTAATATTTCTTTGATTTTTGTAATTGCGGTGTTTACTATTTCCATAATTTTATTTTTTATTAATTTTAGACGAAAAAGAGAAGAAATATAATTCTGTAGCGCTCTAATATATCAAGTATATATTGTTGAAAAATAAATTGTGTCGCTTTTTCAGCGCATACATGAAAGTATAAAAATAAATAAAGTAATGAATTGTTAGTATTTCTGAAAATTAGATATGAAAAATTTAAAGAGAAAAGATCTAGTCACATCACTTATGCATTTAGTAAAATGATTTTATAAGAATATTCACGTAAAAAACTTCAAGCTAAAAGAGGGTTTAAAGAAAGATTTTAAAAAAGAGTCTGAAGCGTTATCAAAATGCCTTAGACTCTTTTGCTATACTTTAGTTAATTTATAAAGAATTTAATAACTAGTCATATCCTGAATTTCTACATCCGCTGGCAAAGTAAAAATAGAAGAATCAATCGAAGTTTCTTCGAAGCTTGTAAAGGTTGCAGTACTTTCTAGTACACCATTCATATAAAACTCTGACTTTAACGGAAAACCAGTAGAATTAGAAATCCATATTTTATTAGTGTTACCCTCTATTTCCCCTGTAACAATTTTTACAGATTCACCATCTAATGTTGCATTTTCAACATTTACACTTTCATCATCGACTAACTCTTTCATAATTTCGATATAGTCTTGAGAGCCCATTTGATCGTTTTCGTTTGTAAAGTCTAAGTCATCATCTAGTTTCATCTTCATAGCCATATTTTCTGCAGCCATATAGATATACATAAGATCTTCATCACTATCCATGATCATTATAATCTTTTCTCCCGTTTCTACATATTTGGACTCCATTTTAGTTTTATTTTCAGAATACCAAACTTTCGTAGTATAAGATGTACCATCTGTTATATCTGAATTCACATCATAATAGTAGGCATCCATGTTTTTTGTCTTATAAAACCAATTGTCAAAATTATTTTCTTCTTTTTCTTTTGTAGGTTCTTCTTTATTTTCATCTTTAATAACTTCTTCTTTAATAACTTCGTCCACATTATTTGTTTTAGATTCGTTATTATTAGATGTTTCGCTACATCCTACAGATATCAAAATAAAAGATAAAATCAACGCAATAAACAATTTTGTTTTTTTCATTTTTAAACTCTCCTCGTATAATTAGTTTAATTAGTGATTTTATTAATTAATGCTTTTATACATATAAAATCAAGTTAAATTTTTATTAGCATGAGTCAGTTACAAGGTAAAAAGGATTTACTGATCTTATGTTGATATATTTAGTTAATCGTGTAGCATATTTTGATATATTTTTCAAGTTAATTATAACGCATTTTATTCTCTACAACACGATAGATATAATCGTTTTTATAAATGCTGAGTTTAATATAAAATCACATAAAAATAAAACAAGATATTTTAATATTTCAATATAATATTAAAATATTTTCAAAGCCAACTTGGAGAAAAGAAATGTTTTTTATATTCTAGATTTTTTTACCTTTATTAGCAGGAATAACATATATTTCATAATTAGTAAACGGCGATATTACGGGATTATAGGGTTTTACTTTTAAGAATAATAATGCATGCTTGAAATATTATTTTGTGTAAATAATAAAATTGGAATGTCTATATCTTCCTCTACGCATTGCAATGAGAAAAGTGAAAGTTAATAAAATTATGATTATTGATTGAAAAATTCATTGAGAAAGAAAGTTTTAATCATTTTAAAAAATATTAAATTTTCATAAACATATTTATTTACAAAAATTTTTAAGCGGAGTTTTAACCTGATAGGCAATTAGATATATCTCTTTGAAAGTTATTATTTTTTTAAATTAAATTTATTAACATCACTTAAATTTAATTTAAAGAAAACAATAAATAAAGTAATTGGAACAAAGCTCGAATTATTTTTATAAAATAAAATGGTATGTTTGTTTATTTGTTAAAAATACCTTATACTACTGTAACATTAGAGATTTAAGGAGGTGTACTTAATGAAAATCATCAAAAAAATGTATAGATTTTCACTTTTTTATTTTGTAATTGGACTTGCAACAGGATTATTTCATCATGAAGTCGAATATTGGACAAACTTCACAGGAACATCAATACTGAAATATGTCCATCCACATGCAATTATTCTTGGTGGCTTAATGTTTTTTATCTTACCACTATTTGTTAAAGTTTTTTCTGTTCATAAAACCAAGTATTTCAAATGGTTTTTTATCGTTTATAATAGTGGACTTATTGGGTCTTTGTTTTTTATGGGTTTTAGAGGAATCGTTCAACTTTATGAATTACCTATTAGCAGCTTCCTCGATCACATGGTAGGTGGTCTTGCAGGTATTTCTCATGTTATTTTGACTGTTGGCTTATTCTTTTTATATAAGGCCTTGCAGTCTTCAAATAAAGAAATTGGTTAGATATATCTAGCTAAATAGAATGTTATCCTATATAAACTATTTATATAGGATAAGTCTGTAGATGTCTTGCTACTATTTATAAATATTTATTAAATTGATTGATTGAAATTATTAGGATAGGGTGGGTTTACTGCTCTATTCTTTTTTTATTTGAAATTATTATCTTTCTATCTAGCTTATTTTTAAAAATTTTTATAAATCCTTTGGATTTTAATTTTTTTGAAATTGCAATATTAATATTGAAGTACTTATCAACCATAATAATGACTATAAAAGTACTTAATTATAATTTTATTACAAACTTAGTTTGCATTAGGTGAACATAAATTGAAGTTTCAGTAATTATATAAAAAGTAGAGTTAAAGAAATATACTAAACGAATACACTGGGGATAGCGAGATTTGTACTAAAACAGGCTTCAATAAACGATGCTATATGCTATATATAGACTATTATTAAAGCAAGACATTTTGTGGTTAACAAAGAAGATCTAACATCTATAAAAAATATTAGGCAAGAAATATGTCTCAAGATTTCTCTGCTAAATTTAATTTGAAAATAAGTGTTACTATTATATTAAATATATTATATTCAATTGAATGCAATGGAAATATATAATATTATATGAATATGAAGAATCTATTTAAATTAAAATGAAAGAAGGTGAGAAGGATATGGAAACGTGGTTACCAAGCTTAATTACGAATACACCTGAAGAGGGTTATAATCTTGCAGTTACTCTAGCTAGAAAAGCTGTTGGAATGATTCAACCAGATCCAGAAGTGAAAAAACGTTTGAGACCAATATACTCAGAAAATGCAGACAGTTTAACCTTCGCCTCTCAAGTAGTTGCAATTCACTTTCAAACAGTTGCTGCAGCAAACAATTATTGGAAGTAACTTAGAATATATTTTTCTAAGAAAATAATACAAAATAAGACAACTAGCTTAAAAAGTTAGTTGTCTTATTTTAACTGATAAAGTTATTAATAAAAGTTATAGTCAAACTAGAAAACAAACTAACTTTACAAAAAAAAATAATTGAGAAAGGCTTTGATAAATATGTCGGAAATTAAAATTAGAAGAGCTTATGAAGAAAAAGGAAAAGAAGATGGATATCGTATACTAATTGACCGTTTGTGGCCAAGAGGGTTAAAAAAAGAAGAGCTAAGTTATAGTTGGTGGGCAAAAGAAATTCCTCCAAGCGATAAATTAAGAAAGTCATTTCATGACAGTAATGATGGATTTAAAGAATTTAAAAAATCATATAAGGAAGAATTAGAAAACAATGGAAAAGCAGATGAATTCCTTAATAAAATAGAGAGTCAGCTAAAGAAACATAATGGACCTTTATTTATGGATCTAAAGATAAAAAGCACAATCACGCTGTAGTTTTAAAAGAATGGACAGAAGAAAAATTAAATTTATAAACTATCTAAGAAGATTGTAATAAAATAAAAATAAATTTAGCTAAACAATATAAAGGTTTTTACTCTAATAAAATAAAAAAATTTCCTCCAATAATTAGTTTTATTTCTAAACTGTATTATTGGAGGAATTGTCTTAAATTTGTAAATTGCAAATATTTTCAAATATATAGGAAGGTTTTATTCTATCCATCTTAAAAAGAGTACCCCTCCTGTACTTTAGCTCAGTAGGGGAGGTTCATAATTTATACTGTATAATCAATTAATCTTCTTATCTTATTAAAGGTCAACCTATTCCTCACAAGAGGAGATAAATCTAAGAGTATCTTTAAATTCTTTGGTTCTACTCCAATATCAGAGAGTGAGGATTTAGCATTAATGCTATTAAAGAATTCTATTAAAGTACCTTTATCAGGAATTTCTAAAACTATTTTTTGAACTTTATGCCAATTTTTAGTTAAAGATTCTTTTGTAACTTTTTTAAGTTCATCTTCTTTATTTTCCTCAAGTATTGATTCTGTTAATTCTCCAAAAATAGGCCTAAGATCTTTTTCTTTTAAAGGAGTATAGTCTTTTATATACTTAGAAATATCATCAGCTGATATTAAAGCCAAGTCATGATATAATTCTGAAATTAAAATTGTTGCTACTCCAACTTTTTCGCCATGAGAAGCATTATTCTTTAAGCCTAAATTTTTAGGTTCCATCTCTATTAAATGAGAAATATGATGCTCAGATCCTGATGCTGGTCTTGAGTTACCCATCATCTGCATTGCTAAACCTGAGATTAGCAGTCCATATATTAGTTCTTTATAAGTTTCTGAGTTATTATCATCATTTATATTTCCACTTATTTCTTTAATTTTTAATGTTGAGTCCAAAGTCATATTTGAAATTCTATCACAGTAGTGCTCTCCTGTTACCGCATGGCTAATTTTCCAGTCTGCAAGAGAAGTAAATTTACCAATCATATCTCCTATACCACTTAAGGCAAGATCAATAGGTGCTTTGGATATAACATCTAAGTCTGCATAAACATATATTGGTGCAATTCCCGGCATAGTTTTTTTGTATCCTTTCCAGGTCATAGCACTTACAGTAGAACAAAACCCATCAACACTTGCAGCGGTAGGGCATGAAATAAAGTTTATATTATTAAAGTTGGCAGAGTACCTTACAATATCGTGTATTGTTCCTGCTCCAATTGCTAATATATACTTAATATTAGGTTCTAACTGTTTTAATACTTTATCAACTGCAGTTTCATTAGCATGTAAATTTTCAGCATCCAATATGATTTCCTGTTTAACTTTAATTCTTGTAATGCCTTTCGCACTGTATGTATTAGTATCATAAACAGCCGCAGTATAATCTGATAAGTTATTTTCTATTAAAAAATTTTCTAAGTTTTTTAAAGCGCCTTGATTTATAAATATTTTTTCCGTTGACAAATCATGAGTACGGCCACAGCTACATTTACCTGAATAGTCTTTACAATTTATATTCATGAAACCCTCCTAAAATGAAGTAATTGTTTACATAACAGTATACAACTATTTAATTATTATGTCTAGAATGAAAACTTTTTCACATTAGTTTAATTTTATTTAATAAAGTTTAATAAAAACCCAGGAAATAAGTTTAGCTTAACTTGATATCGTATACATATTCTGGTATATTAAGAGTTGCGAAGCATGAATAGCTTTACATGTGAACATTATATTAACAACAATGTTCATCTTTAGATATTTTAAGAAGGGGGATGGAGATTTGAGCGTAAATATTACTATAAAAAATGCGAAAAAACAATTTGGAGATAATGTAGTTATACCAGACTTAAGTGTAGATATAAATAAAGGCGAGTTCTTTACTTTATTAGGGCCATCAGGCTGTGGGAAGACGACTTTATTAAGAATGATAGCTGGTTTTAATACAATTGAGGGTGGGGAATTTTATTTTAACGATGAAATAATAAATAATTTAGATCCTGCAAAAAGAAATATTGGTATGGTTTTCCAAAACTATGCGATATTTCCTCATCTGACAGTAAGAAAAAATGTAGAATTCGGGCTTCAAAATAAAAATCTATCAAAAAAAGAAATTAATGAGAGAACTGATAAATTTTTAAAACTTATGCAAATTTATGAATTAGCTGAAAGACTACCTGATAAATTATCAGGAGGGCAGCAGCAAAGAGTTGCTCTTGCTAGAGCCCTGTGCATTCAACCAAATGTTCTTTTAATGGATGAACCTCTTTCTAACTTAGACGCGAAATTAAGACTTGAAATGAGAACTATTATAAAAAACATTCAAAATAAAATTGGAATAACAACAGTTTATGTTACTCATGATCAAGAAGAAGCTATGGCGGTTTCTGATAGAATTGCCGTTATGAATTTTGGAGAAATTCAACACATAGGAACTCCACAAAACATATATCAAAGACCTGCAAATTTATTCGTTGCAGTTTTCATTGGAAGGTCAAATATTTTTGATGGAGAGCTTTTAGTAAGAGAAGATAATACATTTATTAAATTTGGTGATACTGAATTTAAAATAAATAATGTTAAAAAAGAATATAGACACAATCAAAAGGTTTTAGTCTCAGTAAGGCCAGAAGAATTTATAATGAATACAGAAAGTAATTCAGGGATAGAAGCCTTTGTAGAAGAATCTATCTTTTTAGGCTTAAATACTCACTATTTTATTAAATTAAAAGATGGCCAAGAAATAGAATCTATACAAGAATCAATGATAGGTGAAATTATTGATCCAGGAACAAAAATATCATTAGATATAAATACTGAAAAGGTTAATATATTTACTGAAGATGGATCTATTAATATTTTAGAAGGAGTAAAAAACGACTGCATTAATATTTAGGTAAGTTGAAAGGAGTTGTTATCTTGAAAAATAAAAAGAAGATTGAAATTTGGTCAATACTTACAATAGTTATATTATTGCTGTTTGGTTTATTTTTAATATATCCATTATTTGGAATTTTAAAGCAATCAGTTAGAAATGCTGATGGGGTATATACTTTAGAACAATTTAGCAAGTTTTTTGCACAACCATACTACAGTAGAACCTTACTTAATAGTTTTAAAGTTTCAATAGCTATAACTTTTGTGAGTTTACTTATAGGTATACCGTTATCATATTTTTATTCATTTTATGATTTAAAAGGAAAAAAAATAATATTTGTTTTGGCTATTCTTAGTGCTATGTCAGCACCATTTATAGGAGCATATTCATGGATTCTGCTTTTAGGAAGGTCTGGTGCCATAACACAATTTATTAAATCAACTTTTGGTATAAACATAGGAAGTATATATGGCTTTGCAGGAATATTATTAGTTCAGGCCCTTAAATTGTTTCCTTTAGTGTTCATTTATATGAACGGAGCGTTTAAAGATATTGACAATTCGTTACTTGAAGCATCTGAAAACATGGGGATCACTGGTATAAAAAGATTTAGAAAGGTTATTCTAAAACTTACAATGCCAACTATTTTAGCAGCATCCTTGTTAGTGTTTATGAGAGCTTTTGCAGATTTTGGAACCCCATTACTTATTGGTGAGGGTTATAGAACATTTCCAGTGGAGATTTATAATCAATATCTAGGAGAACACGGAACTAATTATAATTTCGCTGCAGCTATAAGTGTTATAGCAATTATTGTTACAGCAGCAGTGTTCTTTATACAAAAATATGCAACAAGTAAATTTAAGTTCTCAATAAACGCAATGAATCCAATCCAAAAAAAGAAGCCTAAAGGGATTTCAGGAATACTGATGTATCTATATTCCTACATTCTTATAGCTATAGCGTTTATGCCTCAGCTTTATGTAATTTATTTATCGTTTAGAAATAGTAATCAAGCAGTATTTTTAGATGGATATTCTTTTGATAATTATAGGATGGCATCTACAAAACTTTTAGGTAGATCTATTAAGAATACTCTACTTTTAGGTGGAGGAGCTTTAGTCTTAATTATAATTTTTTCAGTAATTATTGCATATTTAGTTGTTAGAAGATCTAATATTTATAATAATACAATAGATACTCTATCAATGCTTCCTTACATAATGCCAGGATCGGTTATAGGTATAGCTTTAGTTATTGCATTTAGCGACAGGCCATTTGTACTTGTCGGGACTATGACTATTATGATTGTATCTTTAGTTATACGGCGTATGCCATATACAATTAGGTCTGCCACAGCTACATTAATGCAAATTCCAATAAGTGTCGAAGAAGCAGCTATAAGTCTAGGAGCATCAAAAACTAAAACATTTACAAAAATAACTGTGCCAATGATGGCAAGTGGAATTGTATCTGGAGCGATATTAAGTTGGGTAGCTATAGTAACTGAACTATCAAGTGCTATAATTTTATATAACAATAAAACTATTACTTTAACCATGTCGGCGTATGTAGCTATTTCTAGAGGTAACTTTGGATTAGCGTCTGCTTTTTCAGCAATACTGACAGTATTAACATCACTTTCATTAATACTATATCTATATGTGAGTAAGGCTGAAGATCTTAAACTTTAAATTAATAAAAAGGGGAGAAAAAAATGAAAAAATTTTTATCAATTAGTTTATTAGTATTTATGTTAATAGGTGTAACATCAGGTTGCACGAAAGATGATGCTAAAGATCCTGATACTTCTGGGGATGCTAATGTTGAAGATAATTCAGGTGATATAGGAAATAAATTGGTATTATATTCCAGTATGACAGAAAATGATCTTACTAATTTAGTTGAAGGGTTTAACAAAGAGTATCCAGATGTTAATATAGAAATTGTTAATGGATCGGCAGGAGAACTTACAGCTAGAATAAAGGCAGAACAAAGTAATCCTCAAGGAGATTTAATGTGGGGTGGAATAAGTGATAGTGATGGAGATGAGTATGCTGATATATTCGAAAACTGGCTATCAGACCATGAAGATGAAGTATTAGATGCTTACAAATCAAATAACGGATATGTAAATCTAGATCACTTATCTACTGCTGTATTTTGTGTAAATACAGACTTAGAAAAAGAACTAGGACTTGATATAAAAGGATATCCAGATCTTTTAGATCCAGCATTATCAGGAAAGATTGTTATGCCAGACCCTAATTCATCATCATCAGCTTGGAACAATATGTCTAACATAATGTCAGTTTATGGAATTAATTCAGATGAATCATGGGATTACATTGAACAATTACTTAGAAACAAACTTATTATTTCCACTTCATCATCAGTTGCATTCCAAAGTGTTCAAACTGGTGAGTATGTTGTAGGTCTTACATATGAAGACGGAGCTGCTACATTACTTAAATCTGGAGCGGAAAATGTTAGAATGGTTTATCCTGAAGAAGGTACATCAGCATCAGCATTTGGATGTGCTGTTATAAAAGATGCACCTAACATGGAAGCTGCTAAAGCAATGGTTAACTATATAATGAGTGCTGAAGGACAAACATATTTAGGAAATGCACTTGGAACACTTAGATTTACGAATTCTAAAGCTGAATATGAAACTCCTTATTTACCAGCAACATCAGAAGTTAAATGGGTAGATAGAGACGTTGAAGCAATAAAAGCAGAAAAAGATGATATATTAGAAAAATGGAATACATT
>JAAZDF010000133.1 GCA_012512905.1 Clostridium sp. | reverse complement strand
CCAGAAAGAGAAGAAAGATTATTATATACAAAAGATCAAATTTTTGAAGAAGGTATTGATGACATAGAGGGAATAGAATTTTTTAATCCCGTATTAGCTAGTGACAAGGATATAGAAAGAGTTCATTTTCCAATCCCAAATGTAGAATCTATATCTAAAAACTCTCACTTAATATCTATCGGTGGAGTTTTAAGATCTTTTAAAGCTGTTATGGATAAAGAAGTAGATAAGGCATTCGCTTTAGTTAGGCCACCAGGACATCATGCTCACAGAGTAGTTTATGGAGATAGAGGATTTTGTGTATTTAATGTTGAGGCCGTGGCTCTAGAAAGAATAAGAAAAGAATATGGTGATTTAAAAGTAGCTATAGTAGATACTGATTGTCACCATGGAGATGGGACTCAAGATATATACTGGAATGATAAAAACACTTTGTTTATTTCATTTCATCAAGATGGAAGAACATTATTTCCGGGAACAGGATCTTTGGATGAATTTGGTGGTCCAGGTGGATATGGATACAACATAAACATTCCTCTTCCACCAGGAACAGGGGATGAGGGATTATTATATGTTCTAGATAATGTGGTACTTCCTATTTTAGAAGATTATAAACCAGATATAATCATTAATTCAGCAGGGCAGGATAACCATTATACAGATCCTTTAACAAATATGAATGTTTCAGCTCAAGGCTATGCTATTTTAAATGAAAAACTAAATCCAGATTTAGCTGTTCTTGAAGGAGGATATTCAATAGAAACAGCACTTCCTTATATTAATCTAGGCATAATTCTGGCAATGGCAGGACTTGATTATTCTAATGTTTATGAACCTGACTATGATAAAGAAAAACTAAGGCAACCAGCTGAAATTACAGAATACGTAAAAGAATTATCTAAAACTGTTTTAATGCGATGGAAAAACAGAAATAATTTAAAGCTTAAAAAGTTTAAAGGGATGGAATATGTAGAAAGGCCTATGAGAATTTTTTATGATACAGATGGAATTTTAGAAGATCAAATACAAAAATTTAAAGTTTGTAGTAAATGCTCTGGCGTAAATACTATTGATTCTGATACCGATAGTGGCTATAGAGTCCTTGCAGTAACAATACCAAGAGATGCTTGTCCAAGCTGCATTGATAGAGGATATTATGTATACAAAAATGCACCTAAAACTCTAACAAATGCTTACCTTCAAGATAAAGTAAATGATAGATTTCTAAGTAAATAAGACTATTATAGAAAATATGGTTCTTTGTTTACTTTGATATATATTAAACTTAAACTGATATAGTTTACAAATTGATTACAAAGCTATATAATATAAAAAAGAAATACTTATAATGTGGGGATTATAAATTATGATAGAAAAAGAAAATCAAAAAGATAGTTTTGAAATACGGATACCGAAAAAAGATGACTTCGAGCAAATGTTTAAATTTATAGATGACTCAAGTAAGAGTTTATTTAATAATACATTTGGAGATAAAGAATGGGAAGACATATATGAATTTAAAAACGGTCTAAAAGATTATGTTTCTGAACTAGGAAGAGGTAATATTTTACTTGGCTTTAAAGACAGGGAGCTTGTAGGTATTATTATCTTATACAAAAATAAAGAGGAAAAGTTCAAACACGTAGCAAATTTAGCTTTAAGTGTTAAATATGATTCTCTTTTTGAATCTCTTGGGAAACAACTTTTGAACAAAATGCTTAATATAGCTAAGGTAAAAGGTGTAGTAAGAAAAATAAATATAAAAGTAAGAGAAGATCTACATTCAGCAAAAAAACTGTATGAAGAAGTTGGTTTCTATGAAGAGGGTGTTCTTGCTAGAGATATTTGCTTAAATGGTATGTTTTATTCTACTATACTTTATGGAAGAAATATTGATTAAAATTCAAAAAGTGCTGCTATAAAACTAGTTACTTGGTTTTGTAGCAGCACCTTTTTATTCAATATTTTTATTTAATTTATCTAATAAAGCATATTCTAGTACACATAAATCATTACCATGCCAGCAATCAATCCTTTTATTCCAGGATAATTAAAATCAGCCTTATATATAAATAAAATTACTATAACTGGATTTAAAACTACTAAAAGTTTAATTACATTGATTGTTTTTTCACAGACTTCTCCTAAGCTACTATAATTCAATTGCTTTTTTAGACCTATTATTTGATTATTACTGGCTTTTAATTATTATTGATAATAAAATCAATTAATCTTTGAGTTTTAAGAGCTTCCTTACCTTGATGCTTATCTTCATTGTTATTTTTTATACTCTTAAAAAATTCATTTATCCCATCTTCAAATCCTTTTGTCTTTTCAACGGTATCCCACTGACCAGGATAAGTTATTATTTCTTTTTCTTCTTTTTCTTCTTTTATTGTTCCGAAATCTATTACATTAATAATTTGACCTTCATTTATAATTTCTATATATTCTTTTG
>JAAZDF010000132.1 GCA_012512905.1 Clostridium sp. | reverse complement strand
CTTTTCCTACTGCTGATACTACAAAGTCCCCTCTTTTAACTACTTGTCTTAAATTTTGCGTTTTAGAGTGGCAAATTGTTATTGTCATATCTTCAAATAAAAGTTTTTGTGCTAAAGGCTTTCCAAGTACATTGCTTCTACCTATAATGACAGCTTCTTTTCCGCTAAGATCTATATCTAAGCTTTTAATTATCCTATGGACACTTCGTACAGTGTTTGGTACTATTCCTTTATTAAAGGAAGCCAGCAAACCAATATTGTACGGTGTTATGCCATCTATATCTTTTTCTGGATTTATTGCAGTGGATATTTTTTCATCATCAAGACCTTTTGGAAGAGGCTTTAAGACCATTATTCCATGAACTTTTTCATCTGAATTCAGATCTTTAATAAGAGATATTATCTCATCTTCACTAGTGTCTCTTCCTAATTTAAAATCAATTGAACCACAGTTTAGCTTTTCAAGGTTTTTCTTTTGCATCTTAAGATAATAGACAGATCCTGGATCTTCGCCTATTAAAATTGTAGCTAGGCTTGGAGAGACATTAAAACTCTTCTTAAGAGCGCTTATCCTTTTCTTAAGAAGCTTTTTTTCCTTACTTGCAATACTTTTTACATCAATTATTTTATTTAAATCATACTCATTAAGGTCTTCTTTATTCAACTTATCTCTCCTAAATATATATCACAATTAATTAGTTTCTTCTTTAATTATGATATCTTCCTTTTTATTTGTATCATCTTCACTTATAAATTTTTCATCTTCTTCATCATTAGCTTCCAGTTTCTCTTCTTTTGACTCTTCTTCAAGTCTTTCCTCTTCAAGTATTTCCTCTTCAAGTCTTTCCTTTTCAAGTATTTCCTTTTCAAGTATTTCTTCTTCTAGCCTTTTTTGTTCTAATCTTTCTTTTTCTAGTCTTTCTTTTTCTAATCTTTCTTTTTCTAATTTTCTCTGTTTTACCAAAATTTCAATTTCTTTTATAATAGACTTATCTTCCTTAGATATTTTATCTAAAACTCCATTTGTAAAACCACTGGAATCTTTTTCAGAATATCTTTCAGAAAGTTCTAAAGCTTCATTTATAGAAACATTATTTGGGATATTATCCATATAATTAATTTCATATGTTCCTAGCCTTAAAATAGCTAGGTCTATTTTAGAAATCCTATCTAATTTCCAGTTTACTAGAAATCTTTCTATTGTAGCATCTAAAACGTCAAGTTTACTAGAGGCACCTATTAAGACTTCATTTAAATATTTTAAATCAAGTTCTATATCATCCTCTTTATATTTCAAATAATCTTCAAGGATTTTTTCCATATCTTTTTTATTTATTGAAAGTTCGAACAGTAACTTTAAAGCTACTTCTCTAGTTTGTTTTCTTTTCTTCATAATTTAAGGGCAATGCCCCCTCCTTTAAATTTAACTATATCAAACTTAAAAACCCTCTAAAAACCAGAGGGTCCCTAAATTTATTTATCCTTCTTATCTTTTTTTACTGGTTTTTCTTCTTTTTTTACTGGTTCTTTTTGGTATACATCATTAACAAAAACATTTACTCCAGATACCTTAAGACCAGTTATAGTTTCTACAGTTTCTTTAACTTTCTCTTGGACACTAGAGACAATCTCTGGGATTCTACGTCCGTATTCTACTCCAAAAACTAGATCTATTATTGCGTCATTGTCACCTACGGTAACTTTAACACCTTTTGCTAAATTTCTTTTACCTGTAACAACCTGGGTAATTCCACCTGTTGTAGTAGCTGATAGCCCTCTTATTCCTTCAAGCTCACTTGCAGCAATTCCTGCAATTACGCCAACTACATCTTCAGAAATTTTAACTACTCCGTAGCCCTCTGGTTTCCTTGTATTTTCTCCCATATTTATCCTCCTAAATATAACCATATTAAAAATATTATATCAAACGAAAATTTTATTATCAATTAACTAATAATCAAAACTCAGTAAAATATTCCTTTATATACACTATATTATAGCCTATATTATGATAAATTAATTCATAAATATAAAACTTCATAAATATTTCAATTTATTCCAAACACCTGAAATTATGAGCCTATAGTTAATTATAATTTATGTTTCTTAAAATTATGCACTTTTAGTCACTTTAAGTGAATATATATACATGCTTTTAGGACCTAAATAGCTCTTAAATATCTTTGCGTTAGAAGATATTTTGGAATAAAAATGCCGATACCTAAGTACCAGCATTTTTAATATTTAATTTTTAAGTTAAACTCTTTCCATGTATTCCCCAGACCTTGTATCTATTCTTATAGTATCCCCTTCATCTACAAAAAGTGGAACCATTATTTTGGCATCAGTTTCAACTATAGCTTCTTTTAAAGCATTAGTTGCTGTATTTCCCTTTACTCCTGGTTGAGTCTCTGTAACTAGAAGTTCAACAAAGTTTGGAGCATCTAAAGAAAAAGCGTCGCCCTTGTAAAATTTAATTATGGCATGATTATTTTCTTTTATATAGATTATAGCATCCTTTACTGTTTCATAATCTAATGGAATCTGCTCAAAAGTTTCTTGATCCATGAAATAATATATTGCTCCATCGTTGTATAGATATTGCATTTCTTTTCTTTCGATTACAGCTTCTTGGAATTTAGTTGTAGTTTGAAGATTTTCTTCAACTATCGTGCCCGTAATCACATTTCTAAGTTTAGTTCTTACAAATGCCGCACCTCTCGCATTTTTAACATGTAAAAAATCTAGTACAACATAAACATTTCCATCTTTTTCAAATGTTGAACCTTTTCTTAAATCACCTGCTGATATCATATTAATCCCTCCAAAGTATAAAAGTTTCGAAAAAAACATTGTAAAATTCTTCTATTTTTAATTAAACTTTTATATCATTTTTCCAAAGATAATTCTATCAGATTAACTGCCTAATTGCAACATTCCGAGATTTTGTTAAAAGTTTAATTATGTGCTGGTTTCATCTACTTTTAATTCTTAAAGCTACTAAGCTTAGAAATGATTTCATTTACCACCTTATCTAAACTAGGCTTAGCATCTATAACAATATGAGCTTTTTCGTAAATATTTTTTCTTTTATTATAAAGGTAGTCTACATTATCAAGACTCATTGATAGAGGCCTTAAGTTTTCATCTTTTATTCTTTTAAAGGAAATCTCTGGAGAAACCTTTAAGTATATAACCCTCCCTGTTTCTAGTAAGGTATCTATATTGTTGTAAAAGGCTGGAAGCCCTCCACCTGTTGCTACAACAAAATTTGTAGATGAACTTAAAATATCTTTTAGAGCCTTTTTTTCTATTAACCTAAAAGCCTTCTCACCATATTTTTTTATAAAGTCTCCTGGATTAAGCTGTGATTTAAAATTAATATATTCATCTGTATCAATGAAGTCCATTCCTAACTTGTCACTTAGTTTTTTCCCAATAGTAGTTTTACCTGAGCCAGAGAGTCCTATTAAATATATATTCATTTACAAGCTACTCCTTTTCAAAGTTATTTTAGAAAGATCATCGTCATACCATCCTTTTGCCTCTACAGTATGCTGATTATTTTTATTTTTTATCTCTAATATTATTGTATCATAAGTAGATTTTTTACTGGTTATTATAAAAGACCCAAAGTTTTTATTTCTCTCAAGCTCTGAAAACCTAATAAATTTTTCTTTTGAATCATATTCTCTATTAAGATAGTCTTCATATTCTTTTATAAGAATATTATATGATGAGGCCCTTTCATCAATAGAATATATACCTCTCTCTAGAAAAGTATGGCTTAAGATTATTCTGTTTGTTCTTACAAGTAAATTTGACATAGATAGTAAAATAATAAATATTACGGTTATACTTCCTTTTTTATTTTTCAATTAAAAACCCTCTTTCTAAAGTTAAATCGTCAAACTCTAACTTTAAAAATAATATATCTTCTTTTATATAGGCATAAAAATTATCGAAGTCATAGCAGTAACTATGTACAGGTCCATCATAGAAGCTCTCTGTGCCAAAACGGTACCTAAGTTTGCCATCATTAACTAAAAGTTTAATATAGGGGGCATTTGCTTTTTCAGTTTTCTTTATATAAACTATGTTATTTTCAACTAAGATTGATTCTGTATTGCTGTATAAATCCACTTTTATTCTTTCAAATGCCATATAAGCGTAGTCTATATGTTTAAGTTTTTTTATAGTATCCAAATAGTTTTTATACGTTTTAATATAAGCATTACTTAAAATCATAAATACAGTTGTAAATAAAACTATATATATCATTAATTCTGTTAGAAGAAACCCTTTTTTGTTTTCTTTTTTATACTTATATACCTTTGATACTTTATTTAGGTCTTTAGTCATAAATTTCATGAATTATATATTCCTTTCTTATTTTACCTTTTTTATAACCTTTTAAAATATATAAGTCTATATTTTCTGAGCTTTCTTTTTCTAGTAGTATAAAATAGTCCACTTTATGTGAAAGCTCACCTAAAGAGATTTCAGGAACTCCACTTTCACTTGAAAAATCCCTTCCACTTAATAGTCTATATTCGGCAAATGAACCATAGGGAGTTAAAATCATATTCTCTAGCTCAGCACTTGTATACTTTAAGTTAAGCATCAAATAATAGACTTCAAGCCTATAGTCAAACTCTAAATCATTTTTATAAGATATAATGTTTTTCTTATATAGGACTCCTTCTCTTACTAGTACAATACTTATTTGCATTATAAAAATTAATAGAAAACTTATAAATATATTTATAAAGCCTTTTTTCTTGTATGGATTTTCAAAGTTTTTATCTGGATTTAAAGTTTTTTTCT
>JAAZDF010000131.1 GCA_012512905.1 Clostridium sp. | reverse complement strand
GTTAGAACCTCTACAAGCTCAGTTTGTCCGTTTCCATCTACTCCAGCTAGGCCAAAGATTTCTCCTCTTTTAACATCAAAGCTAATACCTTTAAGGATCTGTACTCCTCTCATGTCAACAGCCTCAACGCCCTGAACTTTAAGAATAGTTCCCTTTGACTCGTGGGCTTCCTTAGAAACAACAAGATTTACTTTTCTACCAACCATAAGTTCTGCAAGTTTATCTATATCAGTATCAAGGGTTTCAACTGTTCCAACAGATTTTCCCCTTCTTATTATTGTAACCCTATCACTCATAATCATTATTTCTTTAAGTTTGTGAGTAATAAGTATTATAGATTTTCCCTCATCAGTTAAGTTTCTAAGAATAACTGCAAGTTCATCGATTTCCTGAGGAGTTAAAACCGCCGTTGGTTCATCTAATATTAAAATCTCTGCCTTCCTATAAAGAGCTTTTAATATTTCAACTTTTTGCTGTTGACCTACAGTCATCTCTTCGATGATGTCATCTGCATTTATTTTAAAATCATACCTGTCTGCAAGTTCCTGCACTTTTTCTCTTGCTTTTTTGTAATCTACTTTTAAACCCTTTTTAGGTTCATCACCAAGAACTATATTTTCTGCCACTGTAAAATTTTGAACTAGCATAAAATGTTGATGCACCATACCAATACCATTGGCAATGGCCTCAGAAGGGCTCCTCATTTCTGCAAGTTTTCCATTTATAAAAATTTCTCCAGACTCTTGTTTATAAAGACCATAAAGAACATTCATAAGAGTTGTTTTACCAGCACCATTTTCGCCAAGAAGTACATGAATTTCTCCTTTTCTAAGGTTAAAGTCTACATCTTCATTGGCAATAACTCCTGGAAAGATTTTAGTTATTTTTTTCATTTCGACTACATTTGTAATCTTATCCAAAATATCTCCCCCTTTTTATTTGATAAAAAAAGCTAGATGCATTGCATCTAGCCCCTTAATTAAGTTTTGAACTAATTTGCAGGTTCAAAGTCCTCAAGTTCTTCTAGTGTTCCAGGTACTATGATATCGCCATTTGCAATTTTTTCTTCGTATTCTGCAACTAAGTCTAAAAGATCCTTGTCAGCTTCTAAGTCTGGATGAAGTGTTGGTGAAAGCCCAACTCCCTTTTCTTTTATACCAAGATTTGTATCTCCTGCTTTAAAGTTTCCTTCTATAAAGTCTTTTGCTGCTAGATATGTAGCATTGTCTACATATTTCATCATTGAAACTAAAATTACGTCTGCTTTGTCTGGAATTATAGCAGCTTGGTCTGAGTCAACACCCATTGCAAAGTTGCCTGTTTCCTGCGCTGCTTCAAAGAGTCCTAGTCCAACTCCACCAGCTGCGTGGTATATAATGTCTGCGCCTTGTCCGTAGAGATCTTTTGCAAGTTCGTTACCTTTTGAAGTATCTCCAAAACTGTTCGCATATTTAACCATTGTATTGTCTAGTAGTAGTTTTCCAGCTTCTTCATTAACTGACATAACGCCTGCTATAAAGCCAGAGTGGAATCTGTGAATTACTGGGTTCTCCATTCCACCAATAAATCCTACTTTATTAGTCTTTGTCATTTTACCAGCTATAACACCTAGTAAGAATGAACCTTCATGATCTTTAAATAAAACTGATTGTACATTTGGATTGTCAACAACAGAGTCAATTAATAAGAATTTTTTATCTCCATATTTAGAGGATATATTCTGCATAGCTTCTTCCATTTTAAATCCAACACCAACAACAAAATCATTCTCCATCGCTAAAGCTTCTAAGTTACTTTCATACTGATCAGCTTGTTTTGATTGAACAACTTGAGGAGTAATACCGAATTCATCTTTGATTCTCTCGAGTCCTCTGTTAGCAGCATCATTAAATGATTTATCTCCTAAACCACCTTCGTCTGTAGACATTCCGATTTTAACATCCGATCCTTCACCTGCATCGCCAGTTTCGTCACTTGGTGATTCTACTGGAGCGTCTCCGTCTGGAGTTTCAGCTGGATCATCAGTTCCACCGCAACCTACAAAAATAGATGC
>JAAZDF010000130.1 GCA_012512905.1 Clostridium sp. | reverse complement strand
TGCAGCTATTGCTGTTGTGATTAAAAGCACAGATAATATAGTTATTGCGCTCTTTTTTAAATCTTCTGCTTTTTGATTTATAATAGCAGTAGAAATAGCTACAAATACAAGTGGAATTACTATCATATTAAGTAACCTTACATATCCATTACCTACTATGGATATCCAGTTATTTGATTTAACTATAACCTCTGAATCCAAACCAAAAATTAATTGGAGTATTGCTCCAAATACAATACCTCCAACTAATGCAGACAAAACCCTTACCGTAAAAGAATAATGCTTATTTTGCATCCATCTTAGTCCAGCTAATAAAAGTATCATTATTAAAATTATTATTATTGGTGCTATTATTCCTTCTGTCATAATATTTCCCTTCCTTTATTTATATTTTAATTCTAAAAATTTGATTTTGTAAAATCTATTTTAACATATATTAATAGATACATGTATTTTAAATGATAAAATTCTCTAAAGATTTAAATTAGTAGCAATAAGTTAATAGTTTTATAATAATTTTATTATAAAATCAATATATGTAAGGAGATTTCTATGAATAAATTTTATATTGAAAGTTTAGTTGAAGCTAAAAAAGCCTACGATAAAAACGAAGTACCTGTAGGGTGCGTTATTGTAAAAAATAATAAAATTATTGGTCGGGGACATAACCTTACAGAGTCTAACTCATCAGCTATATATCATGCTGAGATTATTGCCATAAATAATGCTTCTCAAAACTTAGGATCATGGAGGCTTTCAGGTGCTGTACTTTATGTAACCTTAGAACCATGCCTTATGTGTGCATCCTTAATAAAGAAATCTAGAGTAAGGAAAGTTGTAATTGGAGCCATTGACCCTAATGAAGGAGCCTTTGGCAGTGTTTTAAATATTAATGATTTAATCGCAAATAACTATATAGAGTCTGAAAGACTTTACGATAAAACTTCTGAATCTCTTTTAAAGAGTTTTTTTAAAAAATTAAGATAAATGAAAGGAACGATATACCATGTATGGACTTGCTTTAGCTGGTGGAGGATCTAGAGGCTCCTATGAACTTGGAGTATATAAAGCTTTACTAGAACTAGAAATTCCAATTGGTGCAATAATTGGAACTTCTATTGGAGCTATTAATGCTGCTGCTTTTTTAATGGATGATCTTGACAAATTCGAAAAAATTTGGAAAAATGCTGACAAAGATTCAATCATTGACGTTAAAGATATCGATTTACAAAAAATTATAAAACAAAGAGGATTTGATAATAAATCTATAATGAATTTACTCAAAGAGGTTTTGGACGAAAAAACTATAAGAGATAATCCAATTGATCTTGGTATTGTGACTTACAACGTGTCTAAGCTTGAACCTGTAGTCCTTTTTAAAGAAAATATTCCAGAAGGATATTTAATTGATTATATAGCTGCTAGTGCAAATCATCCTACCCTTGAAAGACTTAAAATAGACGGTGATAAATTTATAGATGGTGCTGTTTATGATAATATTCCAGTAAAGCCACTTTTTGAAAAAGGATATGAGGATATAATAGCAGTTGACTTAGGAACAATTACAACAAGGTTTAGAGATATCACTGGACCTTTTAATTTAATTGAAATAAAACATAATGGGGACCTTGGTTCTACTTTGTTTCCAGACCCTAGGACAAACAAAAGAAACATAGAGTTTGGCTATTTAGACACTCTAAAAGCATTTGGTAAAATCCATGGACACTTTTATTATTTTGAAAATCTAAACTTTGGCCCTCTACTTAACTCTCCTACTGCTAAAGAAATAGCTAAAATAGAAAATTCTTCATCAACTTTATTTATAAATAGAACCTTAGAGCCATATAAGGTTAATTTAGGAGAAAGCTACTCCTTATCTATTGCAGCTTTAGAAATAACATCAGAGTTTATAGGAATTGATAATGTATCTATTTTTAAAAATCCAAACGAACTTTTAAATTTGGTTTTAGAAAGTATAAATCCTAAAAATGTCAAAAATGGATATAAAAATGTCAAGAACTTTGTTTTAACTAAAAACTTAAACACAAGTGCTATAGAAGCTTTGTCTATAGCAAATCCAAAAGCAGCAATTGCAAATATATTTTTAAAAGTAATTCAAAAGAGACTACTTGGAGTATAAAAACTTATTCACAAAAAAACAAAGAGAATTCTTAGCTTGAAATTATTTTTCAGCTTGAAATTAAAGCTAAAATGAAGTCTCAAAACATTGAATTCTATTTGTTTATATGGTATTATAATTTGACTGAGCGGCAGTAGCTCAGCTGGATAGAGTAATCGGCTACGAACCGATCGGTCGGGGGTTCAAATCCTCTCTGCCGCACCAAAAGCTAAGAATCGATTTTAGATCGGTTCTTTTTTTTATTTTCCAACCATAATTTTATAATCTTTGCTATAATAAGTTTAAAGCTCATCTTAAGGAGGAATTTATGTTTGGTTTTATATTTGCATTACTTGCAGGTTTTTTTGTTTCGCTCCAAAGCGCTGTTAATTCAACTTTAAATCAGAAAATTGGTGTCTGGCCTTCAACTGCTTTAATACATTTTATAGGATTTGTTTTTGCTGTCATTTTAATGTTTATTTTTTCAAAAAATATAGATTTTAAACCTGCATTCACCTTAAATAAAATTTATTTAACAGGTGGACTTTTAGGAGTACTTATTATTTCATCAGTTGTTATGAGCTATGGTCTTCTTGGGGCTTCTTTAACAACCATCTTAATGCTTTTTTCTCAGGTTATTACATCTGCAGTTATAGATACTAAAGGTCTTCTTGGAATGAATAAAATGCCTTTTACATCCCAAAAGCTTTTTGGTATTATTATAATTTTTATTGGTATTATAGTATTTAATATTAACAAATAAAAAGTCTCTATGTAGTATCAAAACTTCATAGAGACTTTTTAAAATATTGTTTTATATCTTTTATTTAATTTTACTCTTTTGAAAATATATCAATTAAATTTAAAATAACTTCAACAGATTTTTCCATGCTTTTTATAGAAATAAATTCATATCTTCCGTGATAATTTTCTCCACCTGTAAAAATATTAGGACAAGGAAGTCCCATGTATGAAAGCTGGGCGCCGTCTGTACCTCCCCTAATCGGTTCAATTACAGGTTTTACATCTGCCATCTCCATAGCTTTAATTGCATAATCAATTAAATACATATGTGGTTCTATCATTTTCTTCATGTTTTTATATTGATTTTCTATTTTTATATCTACAGTATCTTCACCGTACTTTTTATTTAATTTATTTGTATTCTCTAGCATTTTCTCTTTTTTACTTTCAAAATCAGCCCTATCAAAATCTCTTATAATATAAGAAAGTTTCGTCTCTTCTACATTTCCAACAAAATCATTTAAATGAATAAATCCTTCGTAGCCCTCTGTCTTTTCCGGCCTTTCATTTTGATCTAAAAGACTTTCAAACTCAGTGGCTATTCTTATAGAATTTATCATCTGATCTTTAGCTGTACCAGGGTGAACATTACGTCCTTTTATTTTTACATCTGCTGAAGCTGCATTAAAATTTTCATATTGAAGCTCTCCTAGTGGTCCACCATCTACTGTATAAGCAACATCTGCTCCAAACTTTTCAACATCAAAATTATGTGGTCCTCGCCCTATTTCTTCATCTGGAGTAAATGCAACATGTATATCACCATGAACTATATCTTGATTTTTATGCAAATGTTCTAAAGCTACCATTATTTCTGCAATTCCAGCTTTATCATCAGCTCCAAGAAGAGTCGTCCCGTCAGTAACTATTAATTCTTCTCCTATATAATTACGAAGATTTGGAAAATCTTTTTCTGATAAAACTATACCTTTCTCTTTATTTAATATAATATCTTCACCAATATATTTTACAATTCTTGGATTAACATTTTTACCACTCATATCTGGTGATGTGTCAAGATGAGCTAAAAAACCTAATTTCTTTAGTTTTTTATCTGTATTTGATTTCAATTTCCCAAATAAATATCCTTTATCATCTAGACTTGTTTCTAGACCTAATTTTTCAAGCTCTAGCTTTAAAATTCCAGCTAACTTGTACTGTCCGCTAGTTGATGGAACTACATCTTTAGATTCATCTGACGTTGTATCAACCTTAACATAACTAAAAAATCTTTCTATAATATTCTCTTTCACTTTTTCTGCTCCTTATTTATCAAATTCTGGTTTATAAATATTTCTATTATCTAAAGTCCAAACTCTTTCAGAAAATTCTCCTGGGTTAATATTTTCAACTGCATTTACAAAGTCATATATTCTAGCATCCATAGTATCTATGTGATGAAGAATCTCTGCTTCTAAAAATATAGGTCTTTTTGGACTTCCATACTCAGGTTCCATATGATGAGAAAGTATCATGTGCTGTAACATAATTCTAATTTCATCTGGAGTACCAAGTTTTTCCGCTTCTTTTTCTAGATTTTTAATGCCCATAGTTATGTGTCCAAGAAGTGTACCTTCAAATGTATACTCTTTTACTATTCCAAGCTCTGTAGAGTCCATCTCATTTATTTTCTCTAAATCATGAAGTATAACTCCTGCAAATAATAAATCTGTATTCACTGCATCGTAAATACTCCCTATACTATCAGCTACCCTAAGCATTGTAGTTAAATGATAAAGAAGTCCTCCTTCTATAGAGTGGTGAAAACTTTTAGCTGCTGGATAGTACATAATTTCGTCTTTTTTCTCCATAACTAAATTATGTGTAATTTCTTTTATATATTTATTTTCTATTCTATTAATATAACTAATCAGTAAATCATACATATCATC
>JAAZDF010000129.1 GCA_012512905.1 Clostridium sp. | reverse complement strand
AATTTTAGGATAAATAGATTGAATTAAGAGAATTTTGGTTTAGACTGTAACGAATTCTCAGGATAAGCTTTAAAGATAAAAACTTTTTGACTTTAAGTTAAAATGCAGGCTAATTATATAGGGGAGTGATTATATGTTAGTTGAAAATAAATGAAATATAATGAAAATAAATATGAAGAAATATCTTATATAAGTAAGGAAATTATAAAAATAAATAAAATTAACTTATTATAAAAATTATCTTCCCTCAATTATAGATATAGAGAGGATTTAAAACTGAACGACAATATATTTTCCTTTAAAGAAAAGGTTAAATAACTTGGAGGTACTATTTTGAAAGAAAATAAAGAGTTAATAAAAAAAGAGCTTTCTTTAGTTGAAGAAAGAGAGAAGGAAGTTAAGGAAAGAATATTATCTGCTTCAAGAGAAAATCAAGATAAGGTATTAGAAAATTTAAATACTTCAATACATGGGCATGATGAAGCAGAAGTTGAAGAAATGAGAAGAAAATATGGAAGAAATGAAGTAAAACATGGTAAAAAGGATACTCTTTTCGAGAGAATTATTACAGCATTTATAAATCCTTTTACAGTAATACTGATACTACTTGCAGTTGTATCATTTATAACAGATGTTATGCTTGCACCAAAAGGACAAAAAGATCCAATAACTGTGATAATAATATTCACAATGGTTTTTATAAGTGGAATTCTTAAATTTGTAGAAGAAACAAAATCAGGAGATGCTGCAGAAAAGCTCCTTGAAATGATAAAAACAACTACTGCAGTTGAAAGAAAAGATAAGGGTATAAATGAAATAGATTTAGATGAAGTTGTTGTGGGGGATATAGTTCACGTATCTGCGGGGGATATGATTCCAGCAGATGTTAGGGTCCTAAAATCTAAAGACTTATTTATCAGCCAATCTTCCCTTACAGGAGAAAGTGAGCCTGTCGAGAAAATGGACCACCTTGATGCAGATGATGCTGAGTCAGATTCAATAACAGATATCGGAAATATAGCATTTATGGGTACAAATGTTATTAGTGGATCTGGTCTTTGCGTTGTTGTAGCAACTGGAGAAGATACAATATTTGGATCTATGGCTCAGACCCTTGATGGAGCAGAGATTAAAACTAACTTTGAAAAAGGAGTGGACTCTGTAAGCTGGGTATTAATAAGATATATGCTTGTTATGGTTCCAGTTGTACTTTTTATAAATGGATTTACAAAAGGAGACTGGCTTGAAGCCTTCTTATTTGCAATATCAGTTGCAGTTGGATTAACTCCTGAGATGCTTCCTATGATAGTTACAACAACTCTAGCTAAGGGTGCTGTATCTATGAGTAAGGAAAAAACTATTATAAAGAATTTAAATTCAATTCAAAATCTTGGATCAATGGATATACTTTGCACAGATAAAACAGGTACTTTAACTCAAGATAAAATAGTTCTAGAGTACCACCTTGATGTTATGGGTAATGATGACAGTAGGGTACTTAGGCACGCATTTTTAAATAGTCATTATCAGACAGGACTAAAAAATTTAATAGATAAAGCAATAATAAGTTCAACAGAAGAAGAAAGTGCAGAAATAGAAAGTCTTAGAAATTTAGATTCAAACTATGAAAAAGTAGATGAGATACCTTTTGACTTTGAAAGAAGAAGAATGAGCGTTGTTGTTAAAGATAGAAATGAGAAAGTTCAAATGATAACTAAGGGTGCTATGGAAGAAATGCTTTCTATTTGTTCTTTTGTAGAATATGATGGTGAAGTT
>JAAZDF010000128.1 GCA_012512905.1 Clostridium sp. | reverse complement strand
GGAAGATAAAATTCTACTTGAAAATGGGATATATGAGCTTATTGTAATAAAAGATCTTTCTATATTTTCTTTTCTAAATACAGTAACACTTGTAAATCTCGTTATAGTATCAGTGCTTGGAATATTTATAAGCTATATGATTGGAAATTATATGGCAAAGGAAAGTTTTGCACCTATAATTGAAATGACAAAATCTGCATCAAAAATTGGGGCTGAAAATATACATGATAGAATTATAGAACCTGAAGTTGATGATGAGCTTAAAGAGCTTGCAGTAACATTTAACGCTCTTTTAGAAAGGCTGGACGAAGCCTATATGAAACAGAGTAGATTTGTAGCTGATGCATCGCATGAGCTCAGGACTCCTATAACTGTTATAAAAGGCTATGTAGATATGCTAGACAGATGGGGTAAAGATAATGAGGAAGTGTTAAATGAATCTATATCATCAATACAAAATGAAGTTGCGAATATGTCTGAGCTTGTAGAAAATCTTCTTTTTATAGCAAGAAGTGATAAAAATGATAAAAAAATAGAAAAAGAAAATTTTGATTTATATGAGTTATTAACAGAAATAATTAAGGAATATAAACTTAGCTATAAAGAAAGGTACTTTGAACTATACGGTAAAAGTACAGAAGTTTACCAAAATAAAAGACTAATTAAGCAGCTTTTCAGAATTTTTATTGATAATAGCATCAAATTTACTGAAAAAGAAGACTCTATTAGGCTTTATTTAGAAAGTACTAAAACAAGTTATAGTGTAATTATTGAAGATGAGGGAGAAGGGATTCCAAAAGAGGATCTCGATAAAATATTTTTAAGGTTTTATACTGTGGATAAAGCAAGAACTAAAGGAAAGCATGGTTCGGGTCTAGGACTTTCAATAGCAAGATCGATAGTGGATGCTCATAATGGTGAAATTACTATTAAAAGTAATTTAGATGTGGGTACAGTAATAAAAGTAGAATTTCCAATTTAATATCAAATAAATAAAAACTGATATCTAGATTTGATATCAGTTTTTTAAATTATTATTTATTTAATGATCTTTTATACCTAAGTTCTTTAACTAAGTATCCGAAACTTTTCCAAAGTATTTGTATAATAAATCCTAAGCCTATAGATATTAAAATAGTTAAATAAAATCTTGAATAAGGATTTTCTTCTTTAAGATCATAAATATACATATACCATCTTGATTTAAAGAGCTCATATTGGGCAAAAAATACACCAACGATTAAAACTCTAGCTGTAATAGAATAATTCATAAAAAATAAGGCCATTATTATAATTCCAAGAGCTAAATATAAATATAGATATAGTCCAAAACTATCTATGATTCCATTAATAGTTACCATATCTAGTGGATTCCAATTATAAACATATATTTCTCCAATTGCGTGAACAACCAAAAATAAAAGTAGGGGTAGAATCCTAGAAATGATTGCTTGAATATACCAAAAAGTTTTTCTTATAAAGTTCATTCATATCCTCCAAAAATTGTATCTTTAAAATACTATATAAATATTATTATACAATAAAACTTGAAATATAACATTTTTATTTATATTAAATAAATATCATTGAAATTTTAATTTAAAAGTATATTTAATTTTGAATGGTGGATTTGCTTTTAATTATTTATAACAGCATATATATGTTACAATTATTCTAGGTTAATAAAAATTTAAACATTATCATTTATAATAAAAGCCATATAATTAAATTTAGTAGATAGGGGAGTCATATGAAATTTTTAGAAAAACTAGAAAAAATTGTATCAAAATTTGCAATTAGAGACCTTATGAAATATATTATGCTGGGATCTTTTTTTGTATATATAATGGATATGCTAACATCAAATTTTATATCGGGGATATTAGGATTTAGTAAGGCCTTAATACTACAAGGCCAAATCTGGAGAGTAATAACCTTTATATTTGTTCCAGGGCAAGGAAGTTTATTTATACTTATAACTTTTTTCTTTTACTTTTTTATAGGAAGAACCTTAGAGAGCATATGGGGAGTAGCAAGATTTAATTTATACTATATATTAGGAGTGATTTTTACAGTTATAGGTGGATTTATTTTTGGATATGCAACAACATATTATCTTAACTTAACTCTTTTCTTAGCCTATGCATTTACACTTCCAGATAGTTATGTAAATTTATATTTTGTAATTCCAATAAAAGTAAAATACCTAGGCTTTGTATATGCAGCATTTTTATTAATTGATTTTATTCGAATAGATTCTATTTCAAGTAGGGCAGCTATGGTAATTTCACTTTTGAATTTCATTATATTTTTTGGACCTGATTTTTTCAAAGAATCTAAACGTAGAAAGAAAACAAATGAAATGAGAAAAAAAATAAGAGATGCAAAAATAAAAACAAAAAATAAACCAATACATAAATGTACTATTTGTGGTATAACCGAAAAAGATGATCCTAATATGGAATTTAGGTACTGTACTAAATGTGTTGGAAATTTTGAATACTGCGAAAAGCATATAAGAAACCATGAGCATAGAGATAATGTGGTTAATCTTGATCAAAATAGAAAATAAATTTTAAAATTGATATAGGAAAGTTTTTTAGTTATAAAAAGATTTTAAATCATAAACCATACACTTGAAATTCATTATAGAATTTTAAGTGTTTTTTTGTTTTTTTTGCTATTGTTGTATTTTTTAAAAAAGCAATGTTATAATGATAGAGGTTTGTTTTTTAAGAGTATAAAGAGAAATGATTTTAAGACAGAAGGGAGACTTTAATGACAAAGTTACTAGTAAATGATTTAACAGTACGAGATGGAAATCAGAGTTTACTTGCAACAAGAATGGAAACAGAAGATATTCTTGATTTAGTAAGTGCCCTGGATAAAGTTGGCTATAACGCATTAGAAGTTTGGGGAGGCGCAACATTTGACAGCGCTTTAAGATTCTTAAACGAGAGTCCATGGGAGATTTTACGGCAAATAAGAAAAAGAGCGAAAAATACAAAGTTATCTATGCTTTTAAGGGGACAAAATATTGTAGGCTACAGGCACTATGATAATGAAACTCTTGAAAAGTTTATAAAACTTAGTTTAGAGAATGGTATTGATATTATAAGGGTTTTTGATGCTTTAAATGACTTAGATAATATAGAAAACTCAATTAAATATATTAAAAAATACGGTGGACATTGTCAGTGTGCAATAAGCTATACTGTAAGTCCTATTCATACAGAAGAGTATTTTATAGCTTTAGTAAACGATATGGTAGAAATGGGTGCTGATTCTATATGTATTAAAGATATGTCAGGTATTTTACTTCCAGATGTTGCTTATAGTTTAGTAAAAGCACTAAAAGAAAATATAGATATTCCAATTTGTGTACATAGCCATACTACAGCTGGGTTAACTCATTTAGTTATGCTAAGAGCTATGGAAGCAGGAGCAGATATTATCGATACAGTTATTTC
>JAAZDF010000001.1 GCA_012512905.1 Clostridium sp. | reverse complement strand
GTAGAGGTGGAGACCAAGTTGTTATAAAAACTCCTGAAGATTTAAAGTTTTTTGGCGGAAATGTCAAAGAAATAGAAAAACAATCAAGAGTTAGGTCAAGAGTTGTAGCAAATGCCCTTAAAGATCTTTTTATAGACAGTAATAGTGTTTATATAATGGGTCATAAAAATCCGGATTTAGATTCTTTTGGTGCCTCTATTGGAATATCTACTATTGCTAGAGGCCTTGAAAAACAAAATCACATTATTCTTGGAGATGTAAATGATAATATAAAATTTATGCTTGATAAATTCAAAGGGAAATCTGAGTATGAAAATTTATTTATAACTGAAGATGAAGCCAAAGAGCAGATAGATAGAAGTAGTGATGTGCTTGTAATAGTGGATGTTCATGCTAAAAGTTATGTATTAAATACTGATATTATTGAAATGTTTGATAAAGTTGTTATAATAGATCACCATAGACGATCCACAGATCAAATTAAAAATGTAACACTATCTTATATAGAAAACTATGCATCTTCAGCCTCAGAGCTTGTAACAGAGCTCATACAATATTCTTTTGATAAGCCAATACTTAAGTCTATTGAAGCAGAGGCCTTATATGTTGGAATTAGCGTTGATACTAAGAGTTTTTCTGTTAAAACAGGAGTTAGGACTTTTGATGCTGCAGCATTTTTAAAAAGGCAAGGTGTAAGTACTGATTCTGTAAGAGAAATGTTTAATTATGATATAGAAAGCTATAATAAGAAAGCGAAAATAATAGAAAATGCTGTAATTAAAGATAATATAGCAATTTCTAAAGTATATAATAGTGATAACCTCCTGCTTTCTGCACAAGCAGCCGATGAGCTTTCGAATTTTAAAAATATAAAAGCTTCTTTTGTTCTTACAGAAATAAATGGAAATATATCAATAAATGGAAGATCTTCAAAAGATATAAATGTGCAGGTAATACTTGAAGAACTAGGCGGTGGAGGTCATATGAATATGGCAGGAACAACTCTATATAATACCACAATGGATGATGCCTATAAGATGTTATATAAAACAATAAATAAAAATATAGAAGGAGATATATAATATGAAAGTTATTTTATTAAAAGATGTTAAAAACTTAGGTAAAAAAGGTGATGTAGTAGAAGCAAGTGATGGTTATGCTCGAAATTACCTAGTACCAAGAGGGATTGCTGAGGAAGCAACAGCTAAAAATGTAAATATAGTAAAAAGAAAAAAGGCTAGTATAAGACAAGAAAGACTTGAAGAAACAGAAGCAGCTCAAGAAATTGCAACAAAAATAAGAAACAAAGAGCTTAAGATAGGTGTAAAAGTAGGAGAAAATGGTAGATTGTTTGGAGCTGTAACAAACAAAGATGTAGCAGAGCTAATAAATAAAGAATATAACCTTGATATTGATAGAAAAAAGATAAGCATGGATCCTATCAAACAAGAGGGTACATATACTGTAAAAGTAAGACTTTACCCTGGTATTACAAGTAATGTAAAAATACTAATCGAAGGAAATGAATAAATTAGTAAATTAATAATAAATTACAGGAGGAATTGCTATGGAATCATCTTCACTTAGAATTATGCCAAACAATCAAGAAGCTGAGCAATCCGTAATTGGATCTATGATTCTTGATAAAAATGCTATAGCAGATGTACTTGAAGAATTGACAGCTGAAGATTTTTATAGAGATGGGCATAAGATAATATTTCAAAGTATTGTAGATTTATTTTCTAAAGATACGCCCATTGATCTTGTAACACTAACAGAAGATTTAAAAACTAAAGAGAAGCTTGAATACGTAGGTGGAATATCTTATATTACAGAGCTTGCAAGATCAGTTCCTACGACCTTGAACTTAAAATCTTATATAAATATAGTAGCTGAAAAATCTGTTTTAAGAAGATTAATTTCAGCATCTACAAATATTATGGATGATAGCTATAACAAGCAAGAAGATGTTGCCGATGTTATAGAAAGTGCTGAAAAAAGAATATTTGATATAGCTGAGAGAAGGAATACTGGTGGATTCGAACCAATTAGTACTATATTAGAGCGTGGATTTATTGAAATAGAAAGAATATTTAATAATAAGGGAATGACAACAGGTATACCCTCTCCATTTCCTGAACTTGATAGGTTAACAGCAGGATTTCATAAAAGTGATATGATTTTAGTTGCTGCAAGACCTTCAATGGGTAAAACTACTTTTGCACTTAATTTAGCTGAATATGCTGCTTTAAGAGAGGGTAAAACAGTAGCTATATTCTCCCTTGAGATGTCTACTGAACAGCTTGCCTACAAACTTCTTTGTTCAGAAGCAAATGTTGATATGAATAGGCTTAGAAATGGGAATTTAGATGACAGGGACTGGGAAAACATAGCAAGAGCTTCTGGACCTTTGTCTCAAGCAAAGATATTTATAGATGATACACCAGCTATAACAGTAACTGAAATGAGAACAAAAACAAGAAGATTAAAGTTAGAGCATGGAATAGATATGATAGTTGTAGACTATCTGCAGCTGATGTCTGGAAAAGGAGAAAATAGACAGCAAGAAGTTTCTGAAATCAGTAGATCTATAAAAGCTTTAGCTAAGGAGATGGACTGTCCTATAATAGCCTTATCTCAGCTCTCAAGAGCTCCTGAGCAACGAGCTGACCATCGTCCTATGCTTTCTGACCTTAGAGAGTCAGGGTCAATTGAGCAAGATGCTGACCTGGTTATGTTTTTGTATAGAGATGAATATTATCATGAAGATACGGAAGAGAAGAATATTGCAGAGTGTATAATATCAAAGCAAAGAAATGGTCCTGTAGGTACTGTCCGTCTAGCATGGATAGGTCAGTATTCTAAGTTTGCAAGATTAGATACAGTTAATAGATAATAAAAATGTGTACCCTTAAGCTTAAAGGTACACATTTTTTTAATTTGAATGTATTTCATTTTTCTTATCAGATGTTGTTTTTATATAAGATAAACCAGCTAAAAATCCTAGAGCTGTTGAAAAAACCAACATATAAGTTCCTAGAGTTTCATTAAAAAGTAATAAAACAACTGAAACGTGAAAAGAAAAAGTTGCAATTTTTCCAAGACTATTTGCTGGATTAACAATACCCCATCTATAAACTATAATAGCTCCTATGCCCATAGCTGCTTCTTTAATAAGCACTAATATTATAATCCATTTTGGAATTATACCTGTTATAGTATAGGAAATTAATACTGTGAGAAGCATTAATTTATCAGCCAAAGGATCCATTATTGTTCCAAAAGTAGTTACTAGATTTTGTTTTCGAGCTACATATCCATCTAAAAGATCGGATATTCCTGCAATAAGAAATATTATAATTGAATATAAAAAATTGTTTGCTGGGTCTTTGAAATAAACGAAAAGAAAAACTGGTATTAGTAAAATTCTAAAGCTAGTTATTATATTTGCTAAATTCATGTTTTATTGGGTTAGTAAATCTAACCTCGCCTCCTGACTTATGTGATTTCGACATATTTTTATTGTTTACAGTATTATACATTAAAAATGGTCAAATTAGTTAAACATTATGTAGTTTTATTTATAATATCTTTCATAACAGTTCCGGCACTTGACCATGCCCACTGTAAATTATACCCTCCTGAAGCTCCTAAAACATCAACAACCTCACCTGTAAAGTAGAGATTAGAAATGCTTTTTGACTCTAGATTTTTTGTTAAATTATTTAAATCGATTCCACCAAGAGTACCTTGGGCCATAGAAAAGTTTTGAGTTCCTGTTATTTTAAAATTCCAATGCTTTAATTTTTCTGTTAAAGTATTAAAATTTTCAAAAGGAACATCATATGCTATAGTAGATGCTTTATATATTCCGGACTCTTTTAAAAGTACAGGGATAAGCCTTGAGTTTAAAATTCCTTTTAATACGTCCTGTGATTCCCTGTAGTTAAATACACCAATATGGTTCAATAAAAAATCTTTTATTTCAGAGTCAGAGTTTTCAGGAAAAAGGTCTAACTCTAGTTCTAAGTTTGTACTTAATAAATCATTATTAATAAACCTTGATAACTGCAGTATTGGAGGACCAGAGACGCCATAATTCGTAAATAAAATTTCACCTCTATGCCTTTTTATTTCTTTTCCATTGGATTTTAAAGTAGCTTCACCTTCAAATTTTACTCCAGATAAAGCTCTTAAATTAGTACTTTCTAATTTTAGTTGAACTAGAGAGGGAGAAGGGTTGATAACATCAAATCCAAGAGATTTTAAAATAGTATAAAAACTTCCATCTGACCCTGAAGAAGGCATAGCAGAGCCACCTGTACTTATAACAAGTTTATCAGATATGAATTCTTCTTCATTGTTAGAGACATAGAACATATTATCTTTATTTTTAATATCAATTACTTTAGAATTTAAAAAAACAGGGATATCCTTTTCTTCCATAGACATTCTTAAAAGATCAACAACAGAAGAAGCTTGAAGAGACAAAGGATACATTTTTCCATCTTCAAGTACAGTGGTATGTAGACCTAGACTCTTAAAATAATCTAGAGTTTCTTTTAAATTATAATTATACAAAGGCGCAAAATCATAATCTTTATTATGAGATGTATATTTCTCTTTGATTTCATCCATAACATTAATATTAGAAATATTACATCTACCGTTTCCTGTTGCAAGAAGTTTTTTTAAAATACGGTCTTTTCTTTCTAATATAGCTACATTTAGCCCATGATCTTTTAATAGTAAAGATAAAAAAACACCAGAAGCTCCACCACCTATAATTAAAACGTCAAATTTTTTCATTTAATCACAATCCTTATATTCTTATTGTATCATTTATTATATAATAAATAATGGGATAAAGATTGATTTAAATCACAATAAGCAATAAATGAATAAATAAATAAATTATTTTGAAATAATTCTTGACAGTAAGACAATTCTTAGGTATGATAGTCTTTGTCAGGTTATGTAAGATAATAAAAAAACCAAGATTTCATTAGATTAAATAAATGAGGCCCCTTGGTCAAGCGGTTAAGACACCAGCCTTTCACGCTGGTATCAGGGGTTCGATTCCCCTAGGGGTCACCAATTAAATAATTAAAATTCATGTATGGGCGCATAGCTCAGCTGGGAGAGCACCTGCCTTACAAGCAGGGGGTCACAGGTTCAAGCCCTGTTGTGCCCACCACATACATGGCCCAGTGGCTCAGTTGGTTAGAGTGCCGGCCTGTCACGCCGGAGGTCGAGGGTTCGAGTCCCTTCTGGGTCGCCACATGCTGGTGTGGCTCAATGGTAGAGCAGCTGATTTGTAATCAGCAGGTTGATGGTTCG
>JAAZDF010000127.1 GCA_012512905.1 Clostridium sp. | reverse complement strand
TATGTCTTGTGCTAGCTATTAGATTACGCGACATATGTGCCATACGAAGCTCAAGTATGAGCTTCACTTTGATTTTATTGGCCATAATATTGGCCCCCTTTCTGTAAATTAAGTAGCTTAGGCTACAACTTCTATTTTACAGAAATATCTATCAAAGTGGAGCCATTGTGTGAATTAACTTAAAAAAACATGGGTGGAGTTATCAGGAGTATCGGTGGAGCTATATCGCGTATCGATGGAGCTGTTTCTGCGAAATAATCAATAGTACTAAAACAGTACTAAAAACTTTCAAATACTAAATAAATACAGTTAAATCCAATAATCTAAAAACTATAACCATTGAAAAATAGACATTTATAATACAAATAATCTTATAATCACTGAGTGGGAATAAATAAAATAAACCATTTATGAGGAAGGCAAGTCATTATCATGTATAGAAAAAGAAGAACATTTACACCAGAACAAAAACCAAAATAGTACTAGAAGCAATTCGAGGTGAAAGAGAAATTAAAGAATTAGCCTCTGAGTATAACTTACAACCAAACCTCATCCGTAACTGGAAAAGGGAATTTCTTGAAAATTCTTCAATGGTCTTTGATACAAAAAGAGATGAAAAAGCCATGGAAGCTGCCAACGAACTACAAGAAGAAAATGATGAACTTGCCAAGAAAGTCGGTCGCCTCTCTACTGAAGTCGATTGGATAAAAAATCTGAAGAAGCTTTCAGTTATGACTACGAGAGTAAATTTAGCAAGAAACATAAAGGACTCTAAAACAAGCAAAATCAAGGTAAAAAGAGCTGCTGAACTGTTGTAAGTAAACAGAACCAGCATCTATTATAAAGGGCGTCTTGCCTCAACTGAAGAGCTTGAAATCATGGATCACATGGATAGGATGCATACAGATACTCCGTATTCTTCGGATAAACTTCTGTAGCTATGGTCACCTTGATTGTAGATCTTTACTATTTGTTTTTTAAAGTCTTCATCGAGACGCTTTTGGCTATTTAAATGTCCTCCTGATTTAATTGTACCATGTTAAGTTAAGAACTGTCCTATTTAGTGTAACCTATCCAGGATACAAGTTTTGGAGGGGTGTTACAATGGTTATTTTCTTACTTTTTGGTGTTACAGTTTTCGATTGCATTTTGACACACTTTTATTATGCACTAAACTTTTTAGTACGTTCATGTAATATTTAGACATATTTAGCCATAAATAGATTATCGCGAA
Source organism: Clostridium sp. (assembly GCA_012512905.1). Classification (GTDB taxonomy): domain Bacteria; phylum Bacillota; class Clostridia; order Clostridiales; family Clostridiaceae; genus JAAZDF01. The sequence goes on along the minus strand of JAAZDF010000127.1, from coordinate 8,169 downwards.
GAATTATTGATGATGTAATTTGCATTTTTCAATTAATAACTATTTGATTATTGCGTTTACCAAGCTTGATATTGGGTAAATAGATTGTCAAGTAGAAAATATATAATAAATGATTAAATCGTTTTATCTATATTCATCTTAAAATGAAATAGATTTTACCACAATAGAAAGAAGAGGGTGTTTAAAATGCCATATATTATAGGTCTTATTTTTGTACTCATATTGATTTTAATAAGCATAGATGATCTTATCTGGGATATATTTTATACTTTTAAAAAGAACAGAGCGAAGAAAAAGGGTGAGACCATAGATGCACAAAAAATTGATGAAATAAAACCAAAGATGCTCGCCATAATAGTTGCAGCATATAATGAAGAAGCTGTATTAAAAGATGTAATTGAAAATTTAATATTATCTAATCAATACCCTAGATCTATGTATCATATATTTTTAGGAGTTTATCCTAATGATCCGGGTACTATGAAGGTTGCAAAAAAATTGGCAGAAGACTTTGATAATGTTCACAAAATAATTCATGTTTTAAATGGACCAAGCTCAAAAGCCGATAATTTGAACAATGTTATTGAAAATATCTATGACTTTGAGAGTGAAAATCATATAGAGTTTGCTGCCATAGTGATTCATGATTCGGAAGATTTGGTTCATCCTTATGAACTTAAATTTGAAAACTATTTATTAGAGAAATATCCATTAATTCAAATTCCAGTATTTCCTTTACAAGAAATGCCGAAATTATCAAATGTATTCAAAAATATAGTGTCCGGAACCTATGCTGATGAATTTGCTGAAAATCACTATAGACTATTAGTGGCAAGAACGGAAACAGAAGCTTTTGTTCCTTCTGCAGGAACAGGGTTTGTCATTAGAAGAGATGTACTTAAAGAGTTCCCAGATAATAAAGTGTTTCCTGTTGGTAGTTTGACAGAGGACTATAAGCTATCACTCCAACTTAAACAAATGGGTTATGGCGTCCATTATGCTTTAGAAAATGTAAGTAGATTAAAAGCAGATGGATCTGTTGTAAGAGACTTTATATCAGTTCGAAGCATGTTTCCTAATACATATAAAGCGGCAGTAAAACAGAAAACACGCTGGATACATGGTATAACAATGCAAACTTTTAAATTAAAAGATATTTTTAAAAATAAAAATTTAAATTTCGCTTCTAAATATAGCTTATATAGAGATTGGAAGGCAAAAATAGGCAACCTTGTATTGGGACCTGGATATTTGATATTTACTTATTTTGTAATATCTTTATTTTTCAATATACCTACTATGTATCCGATATTTAGTTTTTCTTGGTACTTAATGTTATTCTTATCAATTATGATGATTCAACGACAGGTATTGAGATTTATAGCTGTAAAAAACGTGTATGGATACAAATCAGCAATAATAAGTAGTGTATTTCCGCCGTTGCTTCCATTTAGAATGGTCGTAGGAAATACTATCAATTTTCATGCTACGGTGATTGCTTGGTTAATGAATATATACATAAATAAAAACAAAAATAAAAAAATAAAGAAAAAACCTAAATGGAGCAAAACTGATCACGAATTTTTGGAAGAAAGAATATTAGCAAGATATAGAAGAAGCTTAGGAGATACTCTTTTATACAAAGGATTGATTGATTCAAAAGAACTGGATAAAGCTCTTGATTTATCTAAAGCAAATAATGAAAAATTAGGAGTGACACTAAATAAGTTGGGCTTGGTTTCAGATGTAAATATCGTGAAATCAGTTTGCGAAATAACTCAAAACCCTTATCTAGAAGTATGTATTGGAAGATTTTTAGATGAGTATAAATTAAAGTATAAAAAAATAATAATGAACGAACTAAAAGCAATACCATTGTTTAATACATCGAAAGGTATGGTAGTGCTTGCTACTTTAGAGGTGGATGAGACAAAAGTAAAGGATTATTTTATGGTAAAAGATATATTATTTGTCTACACTACTGCAGCTAATATAGATTTAGTTTTAAATTATCCTAGCACAAATTGCTTAGGGGAACAAAATCTTCCTAAAATAGAAAAGTATATAGAAGAGGGCTCCATTACACTAGAACAAGGGATACTGGCTTTGAATTATACTAAAAAGGACGTTTTAATAGAAAGTACATTGAATTCTATGGGATTGCTAATCTCAAAAGATACTGATAAATCTTTGAAATAATTGACTGTTCATAAAAATGGGGATAATTGCAAAAATTATTCTCAGTTACTTTGGGTGTTAGCTAGTATTCTAGAAGAGAATTAATTACACCTCTTATTTTTGATATCTATATTTTGATTAATGAATAAATTGAAGCATATAATCGTGTAAGCAAAGAGTTAATTCCGAGAGAAGCATTTAGAGAATCTTTAGCTAATGCAATAGTGCATAGAGCATGGGATGTTAAAACTCATATACAGATTTATATGTATAAAGATCGAATAGAAATAAATTCACCAGGAGGATTACTAGCTGGAATATCAAAAGATGAGTATTTAAATTGTAATGTTTCTATACTAAGAAATCCCATTATAGCATGAGTATTCTATAGATTGAATTTGATAGAACAATTTGGAACTTGGGTAATGAGCGTAATCCAAGAATATAAAGACAGTATGTCTAAACCAAACTTTTATATCAGTAAGAATAATATAAGAAGAATATTACCGGTTTTAGAAGTGGATGATTCTAGTTTGTCAGAAGAAGAAATTGTAATTTATAATATACTAAAGGATGAAGCAGAATTATCCAGTGAAGAATTAGATGAAAAAGTTGGATTCAACAAGTCAAAACACTTAGAGTTATTAATAACCTTGCAGATAAAAAATTAATTTAAAAATCAGGAAGTGGACCAGGGACAATTTATACTGTTAAGCAATTGTATAAAAATAAAAAATTTTATTTTATTTAATTTTGCCCTGTGTCATATTGTGATAAAATGATTAAAAGGAGCTATTATATGAGTAAATATGAAACACTAAATTATGATGTGTTTTTAAAAGAAGAAGCTTATGAAATCAGAAATTACACTGATTTCTTGATTGTTGAGTATGAAAATGCAAGTGATCCTAAGATAAAGGATGGATTTGGTTCTCTTTTTAAATATATATCCAGTGACAATAAAGATAACAAAAAAATCTCAATGACAACGCCAGTTATTCAAGAAGTAAACAAGGACATGAAAAAAATGGCTTTTGTTGCCCCTAGAGAGTTTGCCGAACATATTCCTGAGCCAAATAACTCTAATCTAAAAGTAAAAGATTTTGAACAAGGTTTATTTGGAGTAATTCGGTATTCGGGATTATCTAATAAATCCAAAGAAACAAAAATGAAAAAAAGACTTGAAGTCTGGGTGAAGAAAAAAGGATACCAAAGACAGTCTAACTATATGCTTGCTTTTTATAACCCACCGTTTGTACTGCCTATGTTAAGGAGAAATGAAATTTGGGTTCGAATTACTAAAGCTTAAATAAACATTAAAATCTTCAATTAAAGAAATCAAGAGCTAAACCCGTGCTAACATAGTTTAAGAATGTAATCGAACATAAGGAGAAAAGAAGATGGAAAAATCTGCGATGATCATAATCAACCCTACATCAGGAAAAGAAAAAGCAGCTTCCTATGAAGCTAGGATTAAAGAAGAATTAAAAGTTAAATATTCCAATTTAGTAGTAAAACATACAAAAGGTGAGGGTGATGCTACAAAATTTGCTAGAGAAGCATGTGAAGATAATTTTGATTTTGTTGTATCTTTAGGTGGTGACGGAACGGTTAATGAAACAGTAAATGGTCTTGCTAATTTTGAAAACCCGCCACTGCTTGGCATTATACCTCTTGGTACAGTTAATAGTCTTGCGAGAGCCTTGAATATTCCTATTAAACCAGAAAAAGCAATTGAGATTTTAAAAAATGATTATTATAAAAAGATTGATGTTGGATTGGTTAATGGTAAGTACTTTACGAATATTTTGGGTGTTGGTGAAGCTGCAAAAGCCGTATATGATGTGGACATTGAAAATAAAGCAAAATTTGGTCCCCTCGCATATGTGATTGCTATCGGAAAAGAAATTTTAAAGGACGATGTTTTTCCCGTGAGACTTGAAATGGACGATGAAATATGGGAAGGAGAAATTTCAGTTATAATTATAGGACTGCTTGATTCTCTTGGTGGTCTTAAATCTTTCTTAACTGATGTAGAAATAGGCAATGGTACGATGCATATTCTCGCAATTAAAAGTTTAAATGTATCCAAATTAATAGGCGTAGCACCTTCTCTAGCTTTTGGACGTATTACCGATACAGAAAATATCGAATACTTTCAAACTAAAAAGCTTAAATTAAGCACACTTGATAAAAGTCAATACAAAAGTAATGTAGATGGAGATGAAGGTCCAGAGTTACCTCTTGAGATAAAAGTTTTACCAAGGCATTTGAGAGTGATTTCTACAGAAAAACAATAAGTTACTGTATACAGAACCTTAGATACTATGACACTGGATGGTGTTAATCAATCATGTTTTTTTAGCTTTACGTTAAGAAAATGCTTTTTCAAGATTTTTCATTAAGGCTACAATCATCGTCTTTAAAATCAAGCTCTATTGTTACATGTTCAATGTTTAAGTCTTTTATTTGCTCTTTGGCCTCCTGTTTTATTTTTACTAAATCCTCTAAGCTAGCTGATTTATCAACTACTAAATGGGTGGTTAAAACATGATGTTCACTATCTAGTGACCAGACATGAGTATGATGTGTACTAATTACTTTATCTATTTTTTCAAATTTTTCTATTATTTCATTTACATCTATGTCTTCAGGCACAGCTTGCAAGAAAAGTAAGATCGTCTTTTTAAAATTAATAACCACATGATAAAGTATATAAAAAGTGATTGCTATAGATAGGATAGGATCTAGTATTGGAATATCTTTAAAATACATTACAATTCCTGCTATTAATACAGCTACCCAACCTAATACATCTTCTAACAAATGCCAACTAACAACTTTTTCATTTAATGTGTGTCCACCTCTTGTCTTTAGAACGGCTATACCATTTACAACTATACCAAGTATTGCAAATCCTATCATTCCTGTAGCACTAGTAGCTTGAGGATCAAAAAGCCTTGGTATTGCATTAAAAAATATGATAAATGATCCTATTATTAAAACTGTGGTGTTTATAAGTGCTGCTAAAAGGGAATATCTTCTGTATCCATAGGTGTAATTCTCGTCTCCTTTTTTTTCGGAATAATATCCTAAAAACCAAGCTAAACCTAGAGACAGACTATCTCCTAAGTCGTGAACTGCATCTGATATAATGGCTATGCTATTAATCATAATTCCACCTACTATTTCTATAATAGTAAACCCGAAATTTAAGAAAAATGCTAATTTTATATTTGAATTTTTATTATGATGATGTTCATGCATTTTTACCACTCCTTTAAATATTAATATACCCAAACAAATTAAATTCTCACAGCTTAGATTGTTCTTTTGAACTAATATAATTTCTTTTCAATCTTTTCTCTGTAATTAAAAGGCTGTTGAATATTTATAAATCTTCATGCTTGTTCCTAATTCTGACACAACATGAGGGTCCGTGTCAATATAGTAGCTGTGAAAAGTTAATTTTAGCAATTTATTACTTTCGGAGTTTTTGAATTTATGAGGATGCATCCATTAAGAATGCGGTGAATTCTTCTAAGGCTTTGAAGGAATTCAATATATTAAAGATTGCGTTGCTATTCATCCCTAAAATAGAACGCTTTCGATGATTCTCAATTAGTTTATTAGTATATAAATATAGACACGGAAAGTTGAACAAGCTATAATTGCAAGAGATAACAGATTTAAAAAGATGATAAAATAAATATAGGTGGACAATTGGGAATTGATTTTTAATAATACATAATTTGAAAATTTCAAAATTAAAGGAAGGCAATCATATGAAGATGACAGTAAATGAGGTACTAGATGTTTTATCCTTTGAATATCCAGATCCTAAATCAGAATTAAACTACGATAATAAATTTAGGCTTTTAATTGCAGTGATCTTATCTGCCCAGGCTACTGATGTATCTATAAATAAAGCAACACCTGCCTTATTTAAAGCTTATCCGGATTCGTATAGCTTGGCAAAGGCAGATTTAGATGATGTTATGGAAATCTTAAAGAGTATTAATTTATACAAAAATAAGTCTAAATATATTATTGAAACATCTAAAAAAATAGTTAGCGAATTAAACGGTGAAATTCCTAAAACACGAGAAGAATTGATGTCACTTCCTGGGGTAGGAAGAAAGACTGCAAATGTTGTACTTGCGGAAGGATTCGGAACCCCTGCTATTGCAGTAGATACGCATGTTTCAAGAGTAGCTAAAAGACTAGGTTGGGCAGATGAAAAAGATTCAGTACTGCAAATTGAGGAAAAACTGATGAAGAAAATTCCAAAACATAGATGGGCAAGTGCCCATCATCAGTTATTACTTTTTGGTAGATATCATTCTACAGCAAGAGATACCAGATGCATATATGAAGTTTTAAATGAATTAAAAGAAAAGAATTATAAAAATTAATTTATTTATTTTATTCTAGACCAATTCTTGTTTTATAAAATTATGGTAAAATGGATTATAAGATAATGACAAGCAATTTAATAAGGAGGAAAAATATTATGACACAGTTTAACGAGGTAAAGGAAAAGCATATTGAAAAATTAGAACTATATGTTCCAGTTGTAGCCCGCGTTCATGGCGATGCTCATCCGGAATTTCATAAAGTACATGAAGTATACAATGAAATTATCAAGAAAATTAAAAAGGCAGGAACTGAAAAACCGGATTTAAATCATGAATTTAAAGAATTGCGAAAGATTACAGATAACTATACGATACCAAAGGACACATGTGAAAGTTATGAGGCTGTATATAATATGCTATCTGAGTTAGATTCCGCATATAATGGGTAAGTATAAAAAATAGAAAACAAAATTTGTCAAAGGTGGTGAAACAATATACAACTTTATATTTTAAGCAAAAAGAATCGAATTATGCTGATTGGAGGCACTTTAATTGCTATTGCCTTTATAAATCATTGGACAATATCAAATATGCAAATTTTTGAATGGACGTTAATAATAGCGTCTATTTTAGGATTGGCACCTATTGCTATACAGGCCTATCAAGCTTTAAGAGTAAAAGTAGTTAGTATTGATGTTTTAGTAACTATTGCAGTTTTAGGTGCGATTATAATTAAAAACTATGAGGAATCAGCTATTGTCACATTCTTGTTTCTATTTGGTGCATATTTAGAAATGCGTACTTTAAATAAAACTAGATCTGCCATTAGAGAACTGACTGAAATGGCACCAGAAAGTGCGCTTAAACAAATGGAAAATGGTGAATTTGAAGAAGTTGAAGTAGACGATATAGACGTAGGAAATGTTTTACTAGTAAAAACAGGTGCAAAAATTCCTGTCGATGGTAGAGTATTAAGTGGTGAAGGATATATAAATGAAGCGAGTATCACAGGAGAATCTGTTCCTCTAGGTAAAGAAAAAGGGTCAAAAGTTTTTGCTGGTACAATTCTAGAAAATGGAACTATCCAAATCATTGCAGACAGAATTGGAGAGGACACAACCTTTGGAAAAATCATTGAATTAGTAGAAGAAGCACAAGATGCAAAATCAGAGGCTGAGCGTTTTATAGATCGTTTTTCGAAATACTATACTCCAGCTGTTTTAATTTTGTCATTTGTAGTGTGGGTGATTTCACGAGATGTTGAGCTAGCTATTACGATTTTAGTTTTAGGTTGCCCTGGAGCTTTAGTAATTGGTGTACCTGTATCTAATGTTTCCGGCATTGGCAATGGTGCTCGTCATGGAGTGCTTTTAAAAGGTAGTGAAGTTATTCACGATTTTAGCAGAGTTGATACAATGGTATTTGATAAAACAGGAACCCTTACCATAGGTAATCCATCAGTTTCAGAAACAAAATACTATACAAATAACATTGATGAAACGTTAGGGTATCTGGCAAGCGTTGAGAGAGAGTCTAATCATCCCTTGGCAAAAGCCGTTTTAAATGAAATTGGAAAGACGACAATTACACTTGTGGAAAATACAGAAGTAATAAAAGGAAAAGGTGTTATAGC
>JAAZDF010000126.1 GCA_012512905.1 Clostridium sp. | reverse complement strand
TCAAAAGTAAAGCATTCTGCTTTTGGAGAAGGAACTATTGTAAGTAAAGAAGACATCACAAATGATGTTAAAGTAACTGTTGCTTTTGACTCAAAAGGTTTAAAAACTTTGATGCTTAGTCTTGCCCCTCTTGAGGTTATAGATTAATATTTTAAGAATATTTACTATGAAAGGAGATATAGCTTAATTTAAAGCTATGGTTTGAAATATGGAAGATAAGAAAAAACTTATTGAAGACTTAGTGAAAGAACTAAATGAATACTCTAAGCAGTATTACATTTATGACAATCCAAGCGTATCTGATAAAGAATATGATAGAAAATATGATCTACTTAAATCTCTTGAAGAGGAAACAGGATACCAGCTTGAATATTCACCAACAAGAAGGATAGGGGATGGGCTTCTAGATGAGTTTTCAAAACATACTCACCTTGGAAGTCTTTGGAGCCTTGATAAGGCGCAGAGCCTGACTGAGGTTCTAGATTGGCACGAAAGAAATCAAAGGTTTGTGGAAGACTATAATGAGTCTAGGAATAAGGAAGAAAGACTTCCAGACCTTAAATATATAGTAACTAGAAAATTTGATGGCCTTACAATAAATCTTACTTATAATGAGGACGGGATCCTTGAAACTGCTGCCACTAGAGGAACAGGTAGGATAGGTGAGAATGTTACCAATCAAGTTAAAACAATTAACTCTGTGCCCCTTAGAGTAGGAAGTGATAGTATTTTTGAGATTCATGGTGAGGCTATGATGACAAAAGATGCTTTTAGAAAGTACAACGAAGAAGCTGAGACTCCTCTTAGAAACACAAGAAATGCAGCTGCAGGAGCCCTTAGAAATTTAGATATTAGAGAAACTAAAAAAAGGAATCTAACAGCATACTTCTATGATATTGGCTATAAAGAAGGAAATCAGTTTGAAAATTATAGAGAAATGATTAGCTTTATAGAAGATAAGGGTTTTTTAACTGACGGTTTTTTTAAGGAAGCAGATACTTTTGTTGAAGTTGAAGAAATAATAAAAGAAATAGAAGATACAAGAGATGATCTTAATTTTGATATAGACGGAGTAGTTGTTGCCATAGATGACATAGAAACAAGGGATCTTTTAGGTTATACAGTTAAGTTTCCAAGGTGGGCAATAGCTTATAAGTTTGAAGCAGAAGAAACAACAACAACAGTTTTAGATGTTGAATGGAATGTAGGAAGAAGCGGGAGAGTTAACCCTACAGCTATTTTAGATCCCGTTGAACTTGTGGGGGCTACTATAAAAAGAGCAACTCTTAACAATATGGACGATATAAGAAGAAAAAATGTAAAAATAGGATCTGAAGTTTTACTTAGAAGGTCTAATGATGTAATACCAGAGATACTTCAGGCTCTTGAAGGGGAAGCTTCTGGAGAGGAAATCGAAATAAAGGCTCCAAAAAACTGCCCATCTTGTGGCACAAAGCTTATTGAGATAGGAGCTCATATTTTCTGTGAGAATACTCTTTCCTGTAAGCCCCAGTTACTAAAAAGTATTGTTCATTTTTCATCAAGAGATGCTATGAATATAGAAGGACTTAGCGAAAAAACTGCAGAGCAACTTTTTGATAAGCTAAATATAAAGAATTTATCTGATATATATTCATTAACAAAAGATGATCTTTTAACCCTTGACTTATTTAAGGATAAAAGAGCAAATAACTTGCTCTTTGAAATAGAAAAATCTAAAGATGTTACCCTGCATGCATTTATCTATGCCCTTGGAATACCAAACGTTGGTCTTTCAACATCAAGGGATTTAGAAGCAGAGTTTAAAACTTTAGATAATATTATGAAAGCTTCCGAGGAGGAGCTCCTTGAAGTTCCGGATGTAGGCGAAATTGTTGCAAATAATATATTGGAATTTTTTACTAGCGATAATATTAAAGTGGAAATAGACAAGCTTTTATCAAAAGGCATAAAAATAAAAAAACCTGATATAGATGAAACTAAAGAAATATCAAGTGAGTTTAATGGAAAAACCGTTGTTCTGACAGGTGGTATGGAAAAATTTACAAGAAATGAAGCTAAAGAAAGACTTTTATCATTAGGAGCAAAAGTAACAGGTTCTGTATCAAAAAATACAGATTATGTAGTTTACGGAAAAGATCCAGGTTCCAAATATGATAAAGCCTTAGCTCTTGATATCAAGACCTTAACTGAAGAAGAGTTTATAGAAATTTTAGAGGACTAAAATGAATAAAGATATGGATGAAAAAATGGATGAAAATGGACAGGATGAAAAAATAAATATTTATAAATTATTCAGGAAAACATTAAGTATACTTTCATGGTCACTTATAGTTATAATTATGTTAGTTTCTATAGGAACTATACTGAATTCCTATGGGATTATTAATTTTAAATATTTTAATAATTATCTTATTATGCAGCTTACACTTCTCCTTGGATTTCTTCTTTGGGGTATAAAACTTTATTTTTATTCCTATAGATATCCTAGTTATAGAAAATATAGCATAATTTTTTTCATATTCGGATTTATTCAGCTAGTTTTTCTTGTAAGTAATGTATATTAGTAATTTTGTGGTAAAATAAAATAGTAGGAAATTTAAAAAGTTATGACAGATGTTATAACTTTTTAAATGATTAAAGACTAAATAAAGGGCAAATAAATTGCTGAAAAAGATTTTAAAAGTTTAAAATTAAGGCGTTTTATTTGTAATTTGGTAAATATTGGAGGTATAAAATGGCTGTTTCAAAAAATGACATCAATCATATAGAAGAGCTCTCTATGCTTAAAATGTCAGAAGATGAAAAAAAAGAAATAGAAATTGAATTAAATAAAATGCTTGATTATGTTGATAAGATAAACGAATTATCACTGGAAAATAATGATATCCTTGTAAATCCTGTGGAAAATAAAAATGTTTACAGGGAAGATAAGGTTAAAGAATCTATGGATCAACAAGATTTTTTAAAAAATGCACCTGAGAAATATGAAGACTATCTTCAAGTTCCAATTGTTATAGATAGGGAGGCTTAAAATGGATATATATAAATTAAAAGCCTCCGAAATAAGAAGTTTAATCATAGAAGGAAAACTTACTGCAACGCAAGTTGTAGAAAGTTTCTTTGAGCGAATTGAAAAAGTAGAAAAATCTGTAGATGCCTTTTTAACCCTTGATAAGAAGGGAGCTCTAGAAAAAGCAAAAGAATTAGACTCTATAGAAAAAAAGGAAGGACTTCTTTTTGGAGTACCTATTGCTCTTAAAGATAATATCTCAGTGAAAAACCTTAAAAATACATCAGCTTCTTTGATGCTTGAGAACTTTATAGCACCTTACGACGCATCCCTTGTAGAAAAAATAAAAAAAGAAAATGGGATTATAATTGGAAAACTCAATATGGATGAGTTTGCTATGGGCTCTAGTACTAAGTATAGCGCCTTTAAAGAAACTAGAAATCCATTTGATTTAAATAGGGTTCCAGGAGGATCATCAGGAGGCTCTGCAGCAGCTGTTGCAGCGAGAGAGGTTCCACTAAGCCTTGGAACTGATACAGGAGGATCCGTTCGCCAGCCGAGCGCATTTTGCGGAGTAGTAGGCTTTAAACCTACCTATGGTAATATTTCAAGGTATGGAGTGACAGCATTTGCATCTACCTTAGACCAGGTTGGAATAATAGGAAATGATGTCTTAGATGTAGCTATGCTTTCAGATGCAATTAGTTTTCATGATGAAAAAGATAGTACAAGTAATGATATAGATTATAAGATGTTATCAGGAAATCTTAAAGGTGATATAAAGGGATATAAATTAGCTGTTATTAATAATTTCTTAGACGATTCATTAGATAAGGACGTTAAAAAGAATTTTGAAAAGTCAGTTAAACTGTTAGAATCCTTAGGCGCTGAAATAGAATATACAGATCTAAAATACTCTGAGTACAGTCTGCCTGCCTACCATATAATTTCAGCTGCAGAGGCATCATCAAATCTTTCAAGATTCGATGGAATTAGATATGGAAAAAGAAGTGATAAAAAAGATGGGGCTATGGCAGTTTATTCTTCATCAAGGACAGAAGGCTTTGGCTTTGAAGTTAAAAAGAGAATACTCCTTGGAACTTACGTTTTATCAAAAGGAAATAAAGAGTCTTATTATACGAAGGCTTTAAAAACTAGAAAACTTATAAAAGATGAGTATAAAGAAGTTTTTAAAAACTTTGATGCAGTTATTTCACCAACAGTATCATCTACAGCATTTTTAGCAGATGACACTAGTATAGATTCCCTTAAGATGGCTTTTTATGATACTTACACTGTAGGAGCTAACTTAATAGGATCTCCTGCCATAAGTGTGCCATCTGGAGATGTAGATGGTATGCCAGTTGGTATACAGTTTATGGGGGATGCTTTTCAGGATGAAAAAATTATAAATATGGCATATGGTTTTGAAAAAGCATTAAATTTAAAATTAATGCCTAATATATAGGAGGAATTATGAAATACGAAGCAGTAATTGGGCTAGAGGTCCATGCGGAGGTCTTGACAAACACAAAAGCTTTTTGCAGCTGTACAACTGAATTTGGGGGCAGACCGAATACCCATGTGTGTCCTGTATGCCTTGGACTTCCAGGAGCTCTTCCAAAAATAAATAAAGAAGTTATTGAAAAAACTATTAAAGCAGGACTAGCTCTTAATTGTAAAATAAATAAACATAATAGATTTGATAGGAAAAATTATTTCTACCCTGATACTTCAAAAAATTATCAGATAACGCAAGATGAGTTTCCTATTTGTACAGATGGATATATAGAAATTGAAACTAAAGATGGAGTTAAAAAGAAAATAGGAATAGAGAGAATCCATATGGAAGAAGATGCAGGAAAGCAGCTTCACACAAGAACAGGAACTTTAGTAGACTTTAATAGGTGTGGAGCTCCTCTTATGGAGATTGTTACCAAACCAGATATTAAAACTCCTGAGGAAGCTACTCTATACCTTACAAAACTAAGAAGCATACTATTTTCTCTTGGAGTATCTGACGTTAAAATGGAGGAAGGTTCTTTAAGATGTGATGGAAATATTTCTATAAGAGAAAAGGGTGAAAAAGGCCTTGGAGTAAAATCAGAGATAAAGAACATGAATTCTTTTAAAGCCTTAGAAAAAGCTTTGTCCTATGAATATGATAGGCAGGTAAATGCCCTTGAAAAAGATGAAGCTTTAAGGGTTGAAACTAGAAGATGGGACGAAGAAACTCAAAGCACAAAGCTTATGAGGACAAAAGAAGAACTTTCTGACTATAGATTTTTCCCGGAAGGAGATCTTCCACCTCTTTATATAAGTGATGAGTGGATAAATAGCATAAGAAAAACTATAAAAGAACTTCCATATGAAAAAGAAGAAAGATTTATAAAAGACTATGACCTTCCAAAGTACGATGCTATGGTTTTAACACAAAATGACGCTATGGCTGTGTTTTTTGAAGAAACAGCTAAAGAAAACAAAGACTATAAATCAATTTCTAATTGGCTTATGGGTGACATTTCGCGTCTCCTTAATGAGTCAAATAAAAAAGTAGAAGACCTTAAATTTAAAGCAAAAGATTTAAGTGAGCTTATAGACCTTATAAATAGTTCTAAGATTTCTTCTGCAGCTGGTAAAAAAGTTCTTGAAGAAATGTTTAGCCTAGGGAAACAACCTATGGATATAGTTAAAGAAAAAGGTTTAATTCAAGATAGCGATGAAGATTCAATACTTTTAGAAGTATTAAAAGTACTTGATGAAAACCCAAATATAGAAGAAGAATATAGTGGTGGTAGAGTTAATATAGTTGGCTTTGCAGTAGGACAAATAATGAAAGCTACTAGAGGAAAAGCTAATCCTAAAATTGTAAATAAACTTGTTAGGCAGGAGCTTGAGAAAAGAAAATAACCTTTAAAAGTTAAAAGTAAATATTTCTAAATAAGATAGGTTTAAAAAAAAGTAGGAGATAAGGTGGAAACTGGTAAATTAAATTGGGATAAGTTGACTGAAATAATTAAAAATAACAAAGGGGCTAAAAGAGAAGAAGTCCTTGAAAGCGGTGCAGTTGGTGAGGACTGCGCTGCATTTAAGCTTAGTAAAAATGAGTCTATTGTAATTACAACAGATCCTGTTACAGCAGCAGATGAAGATATTGGTAAGATAGCTTTTCATATAAATATCAATGATATTGCAACATCAGGAGGCTCTCCTTTTGCTATTATGGTAACTATCTTGGCTCCAAAAGGGACAAGTATTGATGCTATAAAAGAAATAATGAAAGATATTTCGGGTGAGGCTGAAAAAATTGATGTTGAAATTTTAGGTGGACACACTGAAGTTACAGATTCAGTAAATAAAGTAATTGTATCTATAACAGCATTAGGACTCGTAGAAAGTTCTAAAGATATTATTTGGACAAAAGATGCTATGCCTGGAGATAAAATTATTGTTACAAAAGATATATGCCTTGAAGGCACTTCCATACTTTGCAAAGACTTTAAGGAAGAATCCTTAAATGTTCTTAACTTAAAAGAACTAGAATATGGAGCTTCATTTGGAGAAGAAATAAGTGTATTAAAAGAAGGAACACTTCTTAAGGGTATGGCTACATCTATGCATGATATAACAGAAGGTGGAATTCTTGGAGCTCTTTGGGAAGTAAAAGAGGCCTCTGGAAATGGATTTTTAATCAAGTTTGAAAAAATCCCTATAAGAGAAACTACTCTTAAGCTTTCTGAACATTTTAATATTGATCCTTTAAGGTTTATATCATCAGGGAGCATGATTATAACTGTTAAAGAAGAAAATGCAGAGAAAGCTATAAAAATCTTAAAGGATAATAATATTAAAGGAACTGTCATAGGTGAAATAAAAGAAAAAGGCGCTTTTATGATACAAGATGATATAAAATTAAGTATTGATCCACCTCTTAGAGATGAAATATACAAGCTTTACAAATAAAAAGATTTCAAGTTTTTAATTAAAGGTAGGTAAAGAATGAGAATTTTAATTGCAAGCAATAACGAAGATAAAATTAAAGAAATAAGTGAAATATTAAGTCCTTTAGAATATGAATTTATATCTTTGAAAGACGCTGGGATAGATATAGATGTAGATGAGGATAAGGATACATTTATGGATAATGCTTATAAAAAAGCTATAGAAATATTTAATTCTTTAGATAAAGAAGATAAGAAAAATACATATGTATTAGCAGATGATACAGGGCTTTCAGTAGATTATTTAAATGGTGCACCTGGTGTTTTGTCTGCTAGGTATTCAGGTTTTGACCATGATTATAAGAAAAATAATGAAAAACTTTTAAAAGAACTTGAAGGTGTGCCTTTAGAAAATAGAAATGCTAAGTTTATCACAGCAATGGTTCTTCTTGGTCTTGATAAGGAAATTAGAGTAACAGGTGAAGCTAAGGGAAGAATTATTTTAAAAGAAAGTGGGCTTGAAGGTTTTGGTTATGATCCACTTTTTTATAGCTTTGATCTTGATAAAACATTTGCAGAGGCAAAGGGCTTTGAAAAGAACTCTATATCCCATAGAGGCAGAGCTTTAGAGAAACTTTTAATCAAGTTTAAAGAGAGTTAGGCTATGATTAGGGTAATAGTTGTTTCAGATACACATGATTATACTAAATATATTGTTAAAGTAGCAAAGCTTATAGAAAAGGAAAATCCCGATATTATAATACATCTTGGAGATAATTATATAGATGCAGAGCATTTAGAGTATATTTTGGAAAGAGAAATATATAAAGTGCCAGGTAACTGCGACTATAGGCCAGAGGTGCCTAATAGCATTGTAGTAGAGGCGGGAGATATATCTATATTTGCATCTCATGGTCATTTGCATGATGTTAAAAGAGCTTACAGCAACCTTGTAAGAGATGCTAAAGAAAATGATTGTAAGATAGCTCTTTATGGACATACTCATATAGCAAATGAAGATAAAAAAGAAGGGATAAAGATATTTAACCCAGGGAGTGCTGCTTTTCCTAGGGGCGGTCAAAAAAGAAGTATAGGACTTATAGAGATAGAAAATACCAAGATAAAAACTAGATTAATTTATATATAAATAATTGTAGTAAAAAGATTTATGAGCTTTGTTAACTATCTAAACTCATTGAATAGCAAAGCTAAAAAAATATATAATTTAGTGAATTTAAAGGGAATATAGAGAATAGTTTTAAAAAAATAGAAGTTTTTGCAATTTAGCCTTTAAAAATGTTGGCAAATAGTATATAATTCTAATTAGGCCATATTTCGTTAACTTTTTAAATTTGTTTATTCAACTTAAGTTTAAAGAAATTTAGAAGGGTTTTTTATTTGCAGAGAGCTTTAAATTACTTTTTAAAAAATCTAAAGGAATTTAAAAGTAATTACAAATAAAGCTTGACTTAAAAAGTGATTTGGTATAACATATATCTTGTCGTCATAAGTCAGCAAGCAAGTAAAATTTTTACTTAGCGGGGTGTGGCGCAGATGGGAGCGCGCGTGCTTTGGGAGCATGAGGTCGCAGGTTCAATCCCTGTCACCCCGACCATTTAAAAGTCGCTATGCAGTTTTATGTATATGCGTCTTTAGCTCAGCTGGATAGAGCAACGCCCTTCTAAGGCGTAGGCCAGGAGTTCGAATCTCTTAAGACGCACCATTTATTTAACTGTGATAGTTATATTATCCTATATCAGTGGGATATCGCCAAGCGGTAAGGCACCAGACTCTGACTCTGGCATTCGTTGGTTCGAATCCAGCTATCCCAGCCAAAAGTAAATTTAATTAATTATGGTTCACTAGCTCAGTTGGTAGAGCACATGACTTTTAATCATGGTGTCCGGGGTTCGATTCCCCGGTGGATCACCATTTTTTTTTGAAAAAGCTCAGCTACATGCCGGGGTGTAGCGCAGATGGGAGCGCGCGTGCTTTGGGAGCATGAGGTCGCAGGTTCAATCCCTGTCACCCCGACCATTTAAATATCCGGATTCTCCGGATATTATTTTTTTAATAATCGATGTATTAGAATCAATGCATTCGATGGTATAATAGCAATTGAAAAACATGCACCATTAGTCCAGTGGATAGGACAAAGGTCTCCGAAGCCTTAGGCACAGGTTCGACTCCTGTATGGTGCACCAAACAACTTTATTTTAAGAGCTGAAACCCAGTGATAGCAACACTTTGACGGTTTCAGCTCTTTTCTTTTTTTGGTCCGTACGTCTATTCTTACGTCTATCCACCATCAGAGACTGACATATTGGGCAAACTTTGTCACGGTATCACGGTTATCACCGTCCGTCACATGGGTGTATATGTTCAGCGTGGTCTGGATGCTGGAATGACCCATTCGCTCCTGGACCTTCTTAGGTGTCATGCCGGGGATCTGGAAGAGCAGCGTGCAGTGGGTATGCCGGAACCCATGGGTAGAGATCACTTTAAGACTGTGCTTCTTGCAGATCGCATTGAGCTTATTGCTCACCCGCTGGGGGT
>JAAZDF010000125.1 GCA_012512905.1 Clostridium sp. | reverse complement strand
TAAAAATAGCTCCTATAGAAAAGCAAAAATCATTTATATTATATGGTGTTTTTTTAGATTTATTTAAACAGATTGAGAAAGAAGATTCTATTTCTGTAGACTCAATTGAAGATCAAATGAATGCTCTTGGAGATTCAAAAAGGCTTAAAATATTTTCACTACTTTTAGATAAGGAATACTACCTAAAAGAACTTGCAGATTCTTTAGATCTTACATCTTCAACTGTATCCCATCATATGGATATTCTCTCTTCTGCAGGACTCTTAAAACTACGATCAAAGGGTAAAAGAATTTATTATTCCATTAACCCAGAGCAAACAAAACTTATAAGCGACTTTTTTAAAAAAGTCACAAATAAATTAGGAGAAAAAGATTATGACAATAAAAGAACTACTGCAAAAAAATAAAAAACAATTCTCATATTATATTTTAGGAGTAATTTTAGTTACACCATCTAGCTTGATGATTACTTTTGCTATAGCTAATGCTTTTAATATATTTGACTCTAGCAGCTCAAGAGACTTTACAATGACTATTTTAATAAGTCTCGCCTTAGGACTCTCGCCAATCATACTACAACTAATTTCAAGGTATCTGCGAATTGGATTTATGAGAGATATCTTAGCCCAAGTTAGAATAATGGCATATGACAAAATACTTGCTACTAGCACGGAAGATTTTTCAAAAGAATCTAAAGAAACATTCCAATCACGGCTTACATCAGATATAAATCTATTTGAAAATGATTTCTTTCTATCACTTTTAAATATTGCCTATTCTTTTGGCAACTTTATTTTAGGAACAATCGTATTAATTTTTATTTCACCTTTAGTATCGTTAATTACAATTTTTGCAACAATAGTTTTATTTTTTCTAAGTAAATATTATGAAAAACCTAGTTTAGAAAAAAGAAACAATGTTATAAAACAAAATGGCATTTACCATAAAGTACTTTCTAATGTTCTTAGAGGTCTAGAAACTATTAAGTTATCGAGAGTAGAGGGGAAATTTAAAGAAAAGTTCTACTCAGAAGTCTATGATCTTGAAAAAACAAAAAAAGAAATGATTTTTATAAATGAAAAGCAGGCTTCAATAATGGAGTCCTTATCAGGCTTCTTTCAGCTTTCTAGTTATATATATGCCGCATACCTTTTTTCTAAGGGACTTATTCCCCTAAGTCAAATGGTTATTGTACTGAATTTAGTAGGCCAGCTTATTTGGTCAATGAACTCTGGATTTAGTTTTATCAATAGGTTTAAAACATCGGTTAGTATATATAATAAAATTACGGAATATAGCATAGAAGATAAGGAAAGCGAAAAGCTAAATCTAGAAAATGAGATCTTAGTGGATAACTTAAGTTTTGCATATGATGATAATATTGTTTTGGATAATTTATCTTTTAAAATTAATAAAAATAATGCAGTCTTAATCTACGGCCCCTCTGGAACTGGTAAGACTACCTTACTAGACTGTATCAGTAAAAATTTAAGTGATTATAAGGGTAAGATTTTGTATGATTCTAAAAATTTAAAATTAATAGATGATGATAGCTTTTGGAATAAAGTAGCTTATGCAAGGCAGGAGCATTTTATTTTTAATGATTCTATACGAAATAATATTGTTCTTACAAAAGCCTTTGATAGAAACAAGTTTAGGACTATTCTTAAAGACTTAGCTCTAGATGATTGGATCAATAGTCTTAGCGAAAAAGAAAACTATATCCTAAAAAATAATGGCTCTAACATCTCCGGAGGTCAAAGACAAAGAATTAGCATTGCGAGAGAGTTATATCAAGATAAAGAAATAATGATTTTTGATGAACCAAGTGCAAGTTTAGATGATGAAACCGCCAATAAAGTATATGATACTATTTTAAAACAAGATAAAACAGTTATATTTGTATCCCATCGTCATCTCGATTATTTAGAAAATAAGTTTGATAAAAGCCTTAACTTAGAAAAAGGGAGGAATTAATATGCAAAAAGTAAAGTATGGTAACAAAACTTTCTTAATTATTCTAAGTTTTTCACTACTTATTAGTGCTATTCTTAGTGGAGCTATCTTATATGCAATGAAGTTTATCACTGATTATGCCGTCTCAGGAGATGTTCAGTCTATTATTAATATTTCCAAAGTTTTAGCCTTAGTAATAATTTTAGAGCTAATTTCAAATCTTGTCGCAGCTAAATTGAAATCTCTTTATGTTAATAAAAGCGTACGAGAATTAAAATCTACCTACCTTGATAAACTTTTTGCTTTAGATGTATTAAGCATCTCCGAGAGAAATGAGGAAGAGTATTTAACTCACCTTAGTAATGATATGGACAGGTATGAAGAAAGGTTTTATGTAAATCTTATCAAACTTATTAGAATTGTAATGCAGCTTCTTGTTTCTATTTTTATACTGGCAACTGTTCATATTTCTCTTTTAATAGCAGCTATACTTCTGCTTGTATTTTTTATTTTAATTGCAAATAAAACAAGTAAACCTGTAGAAGAGAAAGAACAAGTTAAGTCATCATCTCTTAAGCTTTATACTAACTATGTAAAAGAGTCTCTAGATGGATTTATTGAAGTCAAGCAAAACCAACTTATCCCTCAAAGAAAAAGCAAATTCGAGGATATTGCTAACAAAGTTCAAGATAACAACTATAATCTTGATAAAAAAACAAGTCAAATCGACGCCTTTAATAGCTTTATTCAGATGAGTATTTTATTTACTATGATTTTTGGAGGTTTGATTATTGCCAAAAGGATTAATTTGTCCCTTGGTACCACACTAATTGTTGGAACTGCTTTCGCTAATTCAACCTGGCCTATGCAAGAAATCAGTCCTTTAATATCACAAATGAGGGGTATAGGAGCTGTCTTAAAGGATTTTGACAAGACTCTTGTCAAAAAAGAATCTAAAGAAAGTAAAACTATAGATTCCATAAATAGACTTGATTTAAAACAGCTTGACTTAAAATATGGAAATACAACTATTTTAAAAGATGTAAACATACAAATAAACAAAGGTGAGAAGGTTCTAATAATTGGCGAAAGTGGAGCTGGAAAAAGCACAATTTTAAAAAGTATTCGAAGGCAACTCTCCTTAAGTAAAGGTTCCTTAAAAGCAAATAATATTCCAGTTTATGATATTTATGCTGAGGATTATTTCAAAGAAATATCAGTTGTTGATCAAATTGGTTTTATCTTTAATGGAACAGTTTTAGAAAATATCACTTTGTATAAAAAATCTAACGAAAAAGAAATCAGGAATTTGATGATGCAAGTTGGACTTGATAATATTGATTTAAATACGCATCTTCTTAATAATGGTTCTAATATATCTGGTGGTCAAAGAGCCCGGTTACTCTTAGCTAGAGCTTTATTTAGTAATAGTAGTCTTATAATATGTGATGAAATTTTTGCTAATCTTGATATATCAATAGGAAGGCACATTGAACTAGATATTTTATCTTTAGAAACAACTCTAATAAATGTAAGCCATATACTATTCAAAGAAAATATTAGTTTATACCATAGTATTTATCTAGTAGAAAATGGGAAAGTTACTAAAATATCAGAAGATGAGGCATTAAGAGGAAGGCTTTAAAATTCTTACTGTCTCAGTATCAAAAAAAGATAAGCTTTTAATTTTTACATTAAAAGCTTATCTTTCTATTTTAATAATATTTACACACTAAGCAAAAAATCTTTAAGCACATAATTTGAAAACTCTAACCCTTTTTCAGTAAATCTCAAATGCGTGTCTGTGCTTATTAAAAGACTTTCCTTTATATATTTCTCTATTTCCTTTTCGAAAATATCTTCAATAGAAGCCTCAAATCTTTTTTTGAAATCATTTTTATCAATACCTTCAATAAGGCGCATTCCCATAAATATATATTCTTCTATCTCTTCTTCTCTAGTATTAATATGGACAGACTCTAGTCCATGACCGTGAGTTTCTATAGAATTGATATATTCCTTTAATCCTTTGAGGTTTATAGTCCTAACACCATCGATATAACCGTGAGCAGAAACTCCACAGGCCTCATAATTCTCACTTTTCCAATATTTTATATTATGTTTGCTTTCCATATTGGCTTTTGTATAATTAGAAATTTCATATTTTAAAAATCCCTCTTTTTCAAGATACATGTTTAAATAACTATTCATTTCTCTTTCTAAATCTGGATCAGGAAGATTTAGCTCACCCTTTTTTTCTTTGTAATAAAAAGGGGTATTTTCCTCTATAATCAGAGAATAAACTGATATATGATTTGGCTTTAAGCTAACTACATCCTTTAAAGTCTTTTTAAATATTTCAAAAGTTTCATTTGGAAGTCCATATATAATATCAACACTTATGTTTTCTATTCCTTCTTCTTTTAACATTTGAAAACTTTCTTTAAAATCATTAAAAGTATGGATTCTTCCTATATCTAATAATATACTATCATTTGAGCTTTGAAGACCTAGTGAAACTCTATTAACGCCCATATCTTTTAAAACTTTCACTTTTTCTCTTGTTATACTTTTTGGGTTGCTTTCAATTGTAAATTCATATTCTTTTGCAAATTCTATTTTATCTATTGAACTTTTAATTTTTAAAAGCTCATCTGTACTAAGCATAGATGGAGTTCCTCCACCTATAAATATAGTATCAAAAATCTTACCTCTTGTTTTGTCCCGAAGTTCTACAGAAAGACAATCAATGTATCTATCAATTAAATCTTCTTTTCCTACATAAGATGCAAAATCGCAGTAATAGCATTTTTTCTCGCAAAATGGAATATGAATGTATAATCCATAATTATTCATATAAACACCTATTCTACTTTTAGTACTGCCATGAAGGCTTCTTGTGGAACTTCTACAGATCCTACTTGCCTCATTTTCTTTTTTCCTACTTTTTGTTTTTCTAAGAGTTTTTTCTTTCTTGAA
Organism: Clostridium sp.; assembly: GCA_012512905.1. Classification (GTDB taxonomy): domain Bacteria; phylum Bacillota; class Clostridia; order Clostridiales; family Clostridiaceae; genus JAAZDF01. Next base: position 1,790 of record JAAZDF010000125.1, on the reverse strand, counting down.
ATATCTCCACCATAACATTTAGCTAGAACATCTTTTCTCATTGCCCTTACTGTTTCACGGGCAATTACTTTTGAACCTACAGCAGCTTGGATTGGAACTTCAAACATATGTCTTGGAATTACATCTTTAAGTTTTTCTGCTATGTTTCTTCCTTTTGTATAAGCTCTATCTTCTGGAACAATCATTGAAAGAGCATCTACTGTCTCACCATTTAATAGAATATCAAGTTTAACAAGCTTTGTTTGCTGATAACCTGATAGTTCATAGTCAAGAGAAGCATATCCTCTAGTTCTAGACTTAAGTGTATCGAAAAAGTCGTAAATTATTTCATTTAATGGAAGCTTATATTTTATAACAGCCCTTGTTTCTTCAACAAATTCCATATTTACATAAGTTCCTCTTCTTCCCTGACAAAGCTCCATAACTGGCCCAACATAATCAGATGGAGTTATAATCGATGCATCTACAACCGGTTCCTCCATATATGATATTTCAGACTCATCAGGTAAATTTGTCGGATTTGTAATTTCAACAACTTCACCATTTGATGTATGAACTTTATAAATTACAGAAGGCGCTGTAGCTATTATATCAATGCCAAATTCTCTTTCTATTCTTTCTTGAATTATTTCCATATGAAGAAGACCTAGAAAACCACATCTAAACCCAAATCCCAATGCTATAGAACTTTCGTATTCAAAACTTAAAGCAGCATCATTCATTTGAAGTTTTTCTAAGGCTTCTTGGAGCTCTGCGTAGTCTGCTCCATCAACTGGGAATATACCCGAGAAAACCATAGAAACAGCAGGTTTATATCCAGGAAGAGCTTCTTTAGCTGGATTTATAACTGTAGTAACAGTATCTCCTACCGCAGCATCCCTTACATCTTTTATTGAAGCTGTAAAATATCCTACATCTCCTGCATAAAGAGCTTCAATTTCTTTATATTCAGGATTAAATATACCTACTTCAGTTACTTCATACTCTTTACCTGAAGCCATAAATTTAATTTCGTCCCCAATTTTAAGTTTTCCTTCTTTGATTCTTATATATGACACTACACCTTTGTATTGATCATAATTAGAGTCAAAAATTAAGGCCTTAAGTGGAGCATTCTCATCTCCTTCTGGAGCTGGAACCATTGCTACTATTGCGTCTAATACAGCTTTTATATTCTCTCCAGTTTTAGCTGAAATTTTCGGAGCATCCTTGGCTTCAATACCAATTATATCTTCAATTTCAATAGCAACTTCATCTGCTCTTTGAGAAGGAAGATCTATTTTGTTTATTACTGGTACAAGTTCTAAATTGTTATCAAGAGCTAAATATGTATTAGCAAGTGTCTGGGCTTCTATACCTTGAGTTGCATCAACAACTAAAACTGCTCCTTCACAGGCTTGAAGACTTCTAGATACTTCATAGCTAAAATCTACATGCCCTGGTGTATCTATCATATTTAAAGCATATTCTTCACCATCTACTTTATATATAAGTTTTACTGCTTTAGATTTTATAGTTATTCCTCTTTCTTGTTCTAATTCCATATTATCTAAAACTTGAGTTTCCATTTTTCTTTCTGATACTGCTCCTGTATATTCTATAAGCCTATCAGCAAGAGTTGATTTTCCATGATCTATATGAGCTACAATGGAAAAATTTCTAATATTTTTTTGTCTTTTATTACTCATTATTTTCACCTCAACAATAATATCCCAGATTGATTATAACATAAAATAAGTATAATTATCTTATTTACTAGTGCACAGCAGATTATATTTAACTTTATTATT
>JAAZDF010000124.1 GCA_012512905.1 Clostridium sp. | reverse complement strand
TTATAGGGTATTCTATTATTTATTTATTATTTGCTTTATTAATTTCAGTTTTTTATATATTTGAAGATGCTATATTTACTCAGGAATCTACTGTAAAACATGAGAAAATATTGATGCAAAAGTCACTTTTTAATCCAAAAGGTGAATTTGTTGAAAAGTTTTCAATACAGCCTATTTATAGTGAATTCGTAGTTTTTAATTTAAAAAGAAATTCAGAGGATCCATACGGAGCAAGAGTTATTGCTTTAGAAGCAATTCATTATAAGAATAATGTAATGCTAAAGTCATTATTTATACCAATTAAAAAGGATATTCGGGGTTATATGCCTCTTTCTTTAGCCTTAAAAAAGTTTTATAGCTTTGCAGGGGACCTACCAGTAATTTTATATAATCAGCCTTTTACTTATACATATCTTAATATAAAGCTGAACAAAGAAGTCCATATGGATTATGTTGATACTATGAAGATAGCAAAAGATATATATGGTAAACAAAAAGTTTCTGTAGCTGATCTTTCAAAATTTTTAAATTTCAGAAACCTTAAATATGATAACTTAAGGGATTCAAAGACTATAGGAGCCATATATTTAGATTACATAAATACAATTAATTCAGTTAAGAAAAAAGAAAAGAAAGTTAAACTTAAAGAAGAAAGAAAAGAAAGAAGAAAACAAAAAATTGCAGAGTTAAGATCACAAGATGACAAAAAAGAAAAGAGTAGTAAAAAAGAAGAGGTTTAAGGTAATTTATATGAAAAGATACTTTATTATTTTCAAAGGAAGAGTCCAAGGAGTTGGATTTAGATACTTTGTATATAAAGAAGCTAGCAAACTTAATCTAAAGGGTTTTGTTAGAAATTTAGCGAATGGCTATGTTGAGGCTGAGATACAAGGAAATCAAGAAGATTTCAATAGGCTTTTAGGTAAAATTCTCGAAAATAAAGGTTATATAAAAGTAGAAGACTATTCAATAAAAGAAATAAGCTTAAAAGAAAATGAAACAAAATTTAATATTTCTTATTAATATTTAGTAAGGTTTCTCATACTTTATCTTACAAACAAATTCAAATAACAAAATAATATGTATTAAATCTTATAAGCTTGAGTAATAGTAATATTTTTTACTGATAAGCTTCAAGAACATTTATATGTATATTTTATTTAAAATTTTATTGTGTTTAATTAGACTTACGTGTCAGTCTATAAAAAATAAATCTGGCAAATAATTAAAGTTCAAAAAAGGGATTCCACAGGATCCCTTTTTTTATCTTTATTTATATCTACTATTCTAAACAATAGCCTAGATAATTTTTATTTATATTAAAGTAAGGATCCTGCTTCTTTATCTACTATTATTGTAACGTCTTTATGAAGCTTTAGCATAGTTGCTGGTAGCATTGTACTTATTTTTGTATCCTGAAGCACTTTTATTGCCTCGGCTTTATTTTTTCCTGATGCTAATAATATAATTCTTTTAGCCTTAAATATAGAACCAATTCCCATAGATATTGCTTCAGTTGGCATATCAGACTTGCAGTCAAAAAATCTTGAATTTGCTTCTATTGTTCCCTTTGTTAGACTTTCTTTGTGGGTATAAAGTTCTAGTTCCACCCCTGGCTCGTTAAATCCAATATGATCATTAGATCCTATTCCTAAAATCTGTAAATCCATAGTTCCAAGACTATCTATAAGATCTTCATATTCTTTAGAGAATTTCTCATGGTCTTTTTCCATGCCATTAGGAACAAATGTATTGTTTATATCAATATCTATATGATTGAATAATTTATCATTCATAAAATATCTGTAGCTTTGTGGATGAGTTTCCTCTAGTCCAACATACTCATCAAGATTAACAGTTTTGACTTTTTTAAAAGATATCTCTCCATTATTATACATCTCTATTAAGTCTCTATATAAGCCTTCTGGCGTAGATCCTGTTGCTAGCCCAATTATGGCATCTGGCTTCTTAGTAATTAAATCTTTTATTATTTCTGCAGTATATCTACTCATCTCATTATAATCACTTACGATTTTAAATTCCACTTTTTTTACCACCTTAAATATTATTTTTATTTTACACTCGCTATTATACCATATTTTACAAGTTAATTTAATATTGGGCTAAAAAAATATTCGTTTTTTCTTTAAATCCATGTACTTTATTTTTATATCAGGTACAATATAGCTTGAGGTGATTTTTTGGGTTCAAAAAATAAAATATTTGAAACAGAATCTATCTACAAACTACTTTTTATGTTTGCCTTACCAGCTGTTTTTGCAATACTCGTTGCAGAGCTCTACAGTATGGTGGATACATTTTTTGTAGGTAGATATGTAGGCCCTGAAGCTATTGGGGCTTTAACAATAG
>JAAZDF010000123.1 GCA_012512905.1 Clostridium sp. | reverse complement strand
TCTTCTGTTTTCCACATTTGATCAGCAACTATAACCTTAGGAAACGAAAGTCCTTTACTTGAATGTATGGTAAGCACTTTCACACTATTAGAATTCATTTTTTCCTCTAAATCGACTAAACTATTTTGAGCTTGTCTAAAAGTAATAGCAGGGATATTATAGTCTTTTAGGTTTCGTATTATATTATACACTCTATTATTAGTTCTACATAATATCGCCCAATCTTTATAATAACCATCCCCCAAAATTAAATCAATATATTGGTCTCCATAAATAGTTTCTACTAATCCATATCCCGATTGAAAACTTAGTGTTGGAATATTGGGAACTTCCTCCATTAAACTAACTATCCAATTCGAATATTTAACTATTTCATTTTTACTTCTATAATTATACCTTAAATCATAGGTAACTACATCTGATTTTTTTCCTAAATTAATCAATAAATTTGGGTCACAACCGGCGAATCCGTAAATAGACTGTCGAAAATCTCCAACAGCAATAAAATTTTTAGGGTTCAACATCTTAAAAATAAAATCAAATTGTTTAAAATTGCTGTCTTGGGCTTCATCAAGAGCTAAAAAACCTATTTCTTTAATAGCGTCAGGATTTTGTTTTATTAGTGTGAAAAAATGGTCAAAATCTTCCGAATCAATCGCGTCAGCTGTGCTAACGCCCCATCTATTTAGCAACATATTGGCATAGCCGTGAATTGTACCAATGAAAAGCCCATTTTTATAATCTGCGCCCAGCCTCATTTTTAATTCATCTGCGGCATTAACAGTAAAAGTGATGACTACCATTTTTTCTGGGTCACCCCCTTGCCGCAATATCCAACGCGTCCGCTCTAGGATGATCCTTGACTTGCCGCTCCCAGCAGAACTTACCACTACGATCTTTTTTTCTGGGGACTCCACTATTTTTCTTTGTTCTTCACTTAGTTCTATCACTTAACCACCTTTCCGCTCATTGAAGCCGTAAATATTTGACTCATAGAAATCAATATAGTATTTTTCCCTTTCTCCAATTTCATCTCTAGAACATTCTTCTAATAATTCAAATGTAAAATTTTCAATCCCCTGTTTCTTAAATTCATCATGTATGGCTTGATGTGAAATTGTGCCAACATTTACTGATGATTTCACGTGTTGCTGCAGACGAGCGCGAACATCTACACTTTTTCCTATGTAGGGTCTCCCCAGAGGATCTGTAATTTTATAAACTCCAGAAACCTTATTTTTCCCCTCTAAAATCCGATTTAACATATCGTTAGTAGGTTTAATTAAGTATGTCGACCAAATCAGCTTTCTTAATACATCCTTATTATGAACTTTCCCCTCAATAGATAATAAATACTGAATATCTTCTTTATCCAGTATATCTAAAATAATACGATGAAAAGCTTCGTCCATCTGCATTTTCTCTGCACGCAAAATATCTGCATTAACGGCTTCGCGCTTAGCTCGATATTCTATTAATTCCTTTCTGAGTGGTTCAAGCAGTTCGGCAGTTTCTTTCCTTTCATTTAACATTTCGCCAAGTATTTTCTCATGCTCTTCCCGCATTTTTTTTAACTCGGCCTGCCGCAAAGCTTCTAATTCATCTTTTAAATCTATCCTATCAAGTTCTAAATCATTCTTAAGCTTCTGTTCTTCAAGCTGCCGAATATTATTAATTTCTTGTTTTACGAGATCCCTTTCATGCTTTAACGTATCTTCTAGTCTTTCCTGGATTGCTTTCTGCCTTGTCTCTAATAATTCTATTTGTCTTAATCGTTCTTTTTCGTCTTCTGTAACTTGTCTTATTTTTTCTTTTTCTTTTTCATTTAGTTGTTTAATTTGACTTTTAATTTTTCCTACAAGAGTAAATATAATAACAACAAGAATTAAAACAACACTTGAAAAGACTATAATTAGATTAGCCATAATTATAGTCCCCTTATTTTATTCTATGTATATATTATATCACATTTCTAGAAAAAAATCAATTTTTCAAATAAAGAAAAGGGAGTTTTAATTCCCTTTTCTACCTAATCAACTGTTTTCCAAGTTCGCATTTCTTCTACTATGTTTGTTATATATCCATTTCCTTCGACTTCGCCATATCTTTCATATAAAGTATATAAATGTCGGCGCTGCTTGCTAGTTAATGTTTTAGTGGGAAGTCCTGACTCATAGATTCGTTCGATTTCTCTATGTAATATAATTCTTAATGCTTTTCTATCTACGCCAAGCATTCTCTGGACTAGGTTGTCTTGATTACAAACAATAACTTTTATCTCACTAGTCTCTTCTTCAATTCTTTCCAGGATTCTTTCCATTATTTCTTCAGTTTTTAAAGCAACCTCTTGCATAATGGATTCCCGCTCTTCCGCGATATAACGATCCACCAGTTTTTTCGGTTGTCGAAAAAAGTCATATATATTTTTTAAAGCAAAAATAACCGCACTTGTGCCAACAAGAATATCAACGATTAAATTAAAACTAAAAATAATAGCCTCCTGAGACGGGTTCCTCTTCCCAACTCAAAAGTAAAAAAGCTGCTCAGACCCTATAGTTTTTTACTCTTTCTTAAATCAAAAGCAACATTATGATTGTGCCATTTATTTTTTACTAGATATTTAGGATTAATTAAATCTTCATATTTATTCAATTTATCTAAATCGTAATAAGGGATGCAATATAAGGGAATATTATTTGCTAGAGCGTATTGACATTTTCGCAAATCCATTTCTTGTCGATAAAGAAATTGAGCAGAAGTCTTAGTGAAATGTTTGTTATAGATATAATGCTGACGACCTTGAAACTCAATTAAAGAAATAATTTTATCCTCTTCAAAAAGGGCAAAATCAAACCTTAGTTTCCGCCCTTTATAAGACTTAAGATTACTAAAAGAATACTCTCTTTCAAATTTTTTCTTTTCTTTTTTAAGAATATTAATTATTCTTTGTTCCCCTTGAGAAGCTTTCATTTTGAGCCGAAAGCCTTTTCCCAAGTAGCGTCTTCAATAGTTAAATCATCTCTAAACCCCATAAAGCGCGCGTGCCGTAATGTTGGTACAGTACCAGAATAGTCTATTTCCATACATTGAATATCTGCTACTCGTCCTTTATAAAGTTCATTGTTTGTAACTATTTTTTCCTTTACTTCCTCAGTTAAACCAGATAAGTATCCAATAGGCACGATTTCTCCACTTTTTGATAGTACTCCCACCTGAATACTACCTGCCCAGCCGTGATAGCGGCCCTTAGTAATAGGAGTATATCTATCTATATCAACAATAGTGCTCATAGTGCCATAGACTTTCTCACCGGTGCTAATGTTTTCCCAATAGGGGTGAGATTCTATATATTTTCCCGTGTATTCCCGCAAAGGCTCTTTCCATCTACCAGTTATAACAACAGCAATTTCATCTTCAAGTTCTTTTTTAAGTTTCAGCGTTTTCCGCGCAGTCCGCTTGCCGAACTCATAAGGATAATTCTTCTGCGTAAGTACAACTCCCTCTCCACCTGCCGCGAGAATATCGAGCCAATGCTCATGAATTTCATCTGGAGTATCCCAATATTCGGCAATATCTACATAAGGATGCGGGAAGTGACTTATTTTGTTATATAAGAAAGCAACTCTTTCTTGTATAGGTTTAGTATATAAAAGTTCTCCATTGTACGCCAGTATATCAAATATGTAGAAGCGAAGTTTATCCTTCTTTTGCCGCTCTATCGCTTTATCCCTAAGACAACCTAAGATTGAAGTTATGTGTCGAGAGGTTTTACCCTCTAGGTAAACTTCTCCAATAAGAACAGTGTTATTAGGTAAAGCATTAAAAAAATCGTGTAAGTGCGGCACCCAGTCAATTTTATTAATTAAGCCGTTTACACCCAAATTGCGCGGACACAGGTATAAATCTCCATTATCATCTTTTATAAAACGCTCCCAGTATCCATCCTGTTTTCTACTCGCTATATAGTTATCTGAATAAAGGATTGAATTAAGTTCGGCTCTGCGCTTATCTTTATCCCAAGTAGAGGGAAATGACCAATAGCGTTGTACAGAAAACCCTTTACCGAAGTCTACATCATTAATATAAATATTCATTTTTACTTCCTTACTTCCTTTCTTTATTATATACCTATTATACTACATTTTCATTAAAATGTCAAGACTTAGCTGTCATTCTTATTAGCCAATCTGCATAACTCTCTTGAAAAATATACCCTTCCTTATCTTGCTTCAATTTGCTATAAGTAAGAGTTTGGACTTCGGGCTTTCGCAATTGCTCAATCACATCTTCGCGCCGGAGCCAGGGTTTTAACAACTCCTCCATCGTCAAAATTTCTTCCTCGACCTCGCGCACTTGTGCATATTGATATTCAGCATACATAACACCCATTATTGCACCTATATTCCAATTCGGCTTATGCTTCAAAATTTTCTCTGCGCCCCGCAATTGGGAAGTATAGAGGTCTAGACTTATTTTTTCACTAAAAACGTAGTCTTTCGATCTTGTCGCAGAATCTTTATTATTACGCCAATAATAAATAGTTTCATCTATATGATAATTTTTTTCTACTAAATTAAATACTACTAAATTAAAATAGCTATCCTCAGCATAAAAAACATCAGGTATAAAACGTATATCATTATCTTCTAAAAATTTACGATTATACGCTTTGCCTGTTAACCAAGAAACAGCTTCATTTCCTATTAAGTAGCCATCTTTAGATCTGTGTCGCCCTTGTGCTAATAAATTAGCAGAAACTAATTCTGCTTTATTCACCTTTGCTTCCGTATACAACAACTCTATTGCACGCGGATACAGCATATCATCACTATCTAAGAATGTAAAATAATCTACTGGCGCTGGGGCCTTATCAAGACCTAATTGACGAGCCATTCCTGGACCAGGTATACCTTTATTTTCTAAATAAATAACTTCAAATGGCATATCATTTATTAGGGATGAATATATGGCTTTATTTTCTTCAGAGCTGCCGTCATCAATTACTGTAGTTATAAAATTTTTTTTGGTCTGAATAGCTAAAGAGAGTAAACAATCTTTGAAATATTCTGGAGGAGTATCTTTAATTGGAATAATGACATTAATTGCCATACTTATATAACTCCTTCGCAAGCTCATTTACTTCAGCGGTAGTCATACCCCAATAAATCTTTGGACACATACAGTCTTCAATTCTTTCGTCTTTTGTAGACATTGAGTATTGAATTCCTTCATTCTTTATTTTTAAAAAAAACATTCTAATAGGACTAACTATATATTCAGGATCAATCCAATCTATTTCTTTTACTGTTCTTTTGCTTACATACAATGGAACATTTCTCACTAAGGAAATTATTTTGAGCACTTGATAACATAAAAAATATTTCTCATTATCTTCAACCTTGTCCATTAAAAAATAACTAAATTTCTTTCTATCAAAGCTATCTGTCCTATTTACTAAGAACTCCATCTTTGCGTTTAATTCATCTATATACTCCATTCTACCTCCTTGTTTGCTCCCGTGCGAGTTTATCTACATAATTATTGTAGTTATCTTCTTTTAAATGGCCCTTAACCCATCTCCACTCTATGTTAAGTAATGAATTTAAATGATCAAGTTCTTGCCAGTACTCCAGATTTTTAATCGCGGCCGTGCGGCCTTTATTTCTATACCAACCATAATTTTTCCATTTGTGTATCCATTCAGAAATTCCATTTATACAGTAAGCACTATCTGAATAAAGAATAATTTTTCTAGTGTGGTCATTGGCGTGCTCTCTAAGAAATTGAAGGCCTTTAATAATAGCAGTTAATTCTCCTTGATTACTTGTGCCGCCTTCTATGCGGCCAGAGTCCTCATGGATTAATTCTCCGTCTACCAGTAGCGCCCAAGCCCATCCAGCGACTGCGTTAGGTTGTCCGTTGAGGGAAGATGCTCCGTCTGTATATATCTCTATCTTCATTCTTCCCGCCTTTCTATTAAATAATTAACTAAGTACTTATTAGTTAAGTACTTAGTTAATTATTTACCTATTCTCTTATGGAAGACTAAGAAGACTACGTACTATTCCCCTCCCTCCTCCCCAAATTTGCATTTGGAGAAGAAAAGGACATGGGAAAGAATCTGGTCGTATCTTCCAGATTAGTCAATAAAATATTCAATTGTTGAAGAAGTCGCGATCTTCTTCCTACTCTCTTCCGGAGCCGACTGAAGTTTCGTCAATCAACTAAGGGCCTTTCGGTTTTCCTCTTCCTAACTTAATAGGGCCGCACTCCACTCTTTCGAGTGAAACTATAACTGGTGACTAGCCATTGTTATAGTCATTCCCAGGCATAATGCCCAACTCCCAGACTTTTATGTCTAATTATATTATAGCAAAGTTTTATAAAAAAGTCAAATTTTGAGTTCGTGCTCTTTCGAACTTCCTATAAATATATTATAACTTAATTACTTTTAATTGTCAAATTCTCCCCAAAAATTTGACTTTGCTAAATAATTCTGATATAATGTAATTACAAAATAAAAAAGAAAGGAATAACACATGAAGATTTATCAAGAGGTTAAAAATTCAAGTGCTATTCTCGCGTTTGAATATGATACGGAAACTTTAATTCTATCTATTCATTTTGCGAGCGGAGGAGAATATGCATATCCAGGTATCCCCGAAAGTATAGTTAGAACCTGGATGGAAGGATTAAAGAAAGAGGATTTCTCAACAGGCAAATACTTTAATAAAGAAATTCGCAATTATGAGGTTGGCTAATAAATGCTAAATAAAGAAGAACTGATGGAAATTTTGAATACATTATCTCGCGTAGATGACGTAGATATCATGCGCGAAAAAATAACAAGTCCTGCCGCGCTAGTTTATACCGAAGCGGAGCGGCGCGGAGTTGAGGAGTTTTTAGCTAAGTATGATAGTTAAGAAGAAATGGTTTGCCTATAATAGATCAGAAGATACGAGATTAGTTACTATTGTACCTAATGAAGATTTAGAATTTCCAATGGAATATATTGATAATACATCTAAGCATCTTGCGGCAGCACGAGTGCTAGATTTGGACTATGCTCAATATCTCTATTTTCTTACTATCATGTTTCCCAAAGACGTGGAAGTACGAGTAGAAAACAATTTTCCTGTAGTGTATTGGGAACGCAATCCCGCTTTTTATACATTTTTACAACTTTTAAACGCTAGATTATCTTTAATAATGGAAGGTGGTGTTGATGCAGAATAATTCTTTACTAATTACTCCTGAACTATTGCGTACTCATAATTCAGACTCTTTTTATATTGATTTTTTAAAAAAATATTATGATGAAGGTGCTCACCTATCTCAAATTTTTAGTGACGAATTTTACGACTTGCCGCTTGAGTTTGTACATTGGGTGTATTATAACTTGCCGCTTACCGAAGAAGATAAGAAAGATTATTTAACCTATGTGAATATAGTTGATACTACTGGATTCTATAGTAGTTATTATATTAAAAATTCATTTATGGTCGCAGATAGTTTGTTTTGTGAAAATTCTGAGTATGTATTAAATAGTAGCCACGTGAGTGATAGTTCTTTAGTTTATTCTAGTGAAGATGTTTCTAATTCTAATCAGGTTGTTGATTCTCGCTTAATTACTTCCAGCAACTACATATCTAGATCTAATAATGTAGAGAATAGTAGTGGCGTATTATTTTCTGAGGACATTTTCGATTCTTCAAATATTGCATATTCAAGTTCTATATATAATAGTAATCTTTTAGTTAAATGCAGCGATACTTTTGATTCATTCCTTAGTCGAGACTTAGAGGGCTGCTCTAATAAACTACTTTGTTTAAATTTAAAAAACAACAATGAATACATGATACTAAATGAAAAAGTATCTGAAAGACGTTTTAAAACTTTAATAGATATATTTAAAAAGCAATTAGGAAATAAAATTTATTATGTGGACAAAATAAAAGAGGGATCTAGATCGGAGTTTGCGAGTTGGGCTGCGCCGCTTAGATCTAATCTTCCAGATATACTTCTGTTTAATAACTTATTTAGAGATAATCCTGAAGTAATATCCATTATTAAGAAAAATATTCCAGATTATGATAAAGATTTTCTTTATCAATTAACGTTATCTTTAAAGGCATACGGAGGATAAAATGAAAATAACTGCGAAGCATAAAATTATTTTTACTATTACGGCTTTTGTGTTGACCTTAACTGGCTTAATTATAGCGTGGTCTCTGCACACTCCCCAATGGTTAATTTTAGCTTTATTTGGTTGGTTAGCTTTACTTACTCGATATCTAAAATATTTAGCAGATTACAAAGCAGAACAAATTAGAAAAAAAGAAGAAGAATTATATTGGCGAGCTAGGAGAAATTGTAAAAACTATGAACCAAAAGACTAAAGAGTTTCGAGCAATTTATTTGTATGATCTTGGCTATGAGAATATGCCAGTATTTGAATATAACTTTGAAACAAAAACTTTTGATATGATAGGGAATCCTGAACTTAGTTATTTATTAGAGTGGGTAATAAGAGATAAAGATTTTATAATTTTTGAAGTAGTAAAAGATAAATGGGACGATTATTTTGAAGAATGGCTTCTTAAAATAAAACGTATAAAGCCTTGGAATAGAAGGAAAGGATTTTTTAGATGACAGAAATAAATAAATTTCGAGTTTTAACTAATGAAGGGATTTGGAAATTTACTGAAGGGTTTTCTACTCAACAATTTTACGTAGATTTTTTAAGAGACACTAAAATTCATACGCTAGGAAAATTTATTAATAGATATGATAAAAATCTGAAGGAAATTTATGAAGGGGACATAATCAAAATCCATGGATTAACTACGGTTTCTAAAAACACAGCTGGTAATTTGGAGTTTGAGCGGGAAAGCTTAAATTTTGTAGTCGCAAAAGATCAATATGATCCTAGTCTTTATTATCCTTTTTCAAAACTTAAAAGTTATTGTTCCTCTGATAATGTAGAAGTTATCGATAATATCTACGAATCCGACGCAGAAGATTGGGAATCTATGCTATATAAGTATTAAAATAGTGAAGCCCCCATGATAAAACACCT
>JAAZDF010000013.1 GCA_012512905.1 Clostridium sp. | reverse complement strand
GATTTTCCGATAAGAGCCTAAGGACTTCATCGTCTTCCATTTCTCCTACTTTATCTTTTAGTTTTAAATCTCTATAGACCTTACCACTTGTATTTAATAGTCTTTTAATTGGTAGATTACTATTTTTATAAACTTCCTTTAGCTCATCAAAACTAAGAGTATCTTCTGTTATTTCTCTATAAGTAAACTCAACATTATTTTCTTCCAAAAATTTCTTTGCTTTTCTACAAGTTCCACATTTATTATAGCAAACCATTTCCATCCCTTATCACATTCCTTTAATTTATTTTTATTTCGCTTCCTTCTCCTGGTACTGATTTTACTTCAATCTTTTTAGGTATCCTTTCTTTAAGCTCAGCTACATGAGAGATTATGCCCACTATTCTTCCAGATAAGTTTAGTTCTAAAAGACATTCTAAAGCTGAATCTAAAGACTCTTCATCAAGAGATCCGAATCCTTCATCTATAAATATTGTATCTAAGTTTACATTGCCACTAGCACTTTCAATAAACTCTGATAGACCTAAAGCTAAGGCAAGAGAAGCCTTAAAGCTTTCTCCACCTGAAAGAGACAGCACATCTCTTTCCCTACCTGAATACTCATCAAATATATCTATATCAAGACCTATTTTCTTAGACCTACTTTCACCTTCAGTTCTTCTTCTTAAACTATATCTACCTTTAGTCATTTTTGATAATCTTATATTAGCTCTCTCCAGGATCCCTTCAAAATGATATGACTGAACAAAAGTTTCAAAAGTAAGACCTACAGATGATGTATTGTAAAGATCTTCTAGTATTTTAAGTTCTTCTCTTTTGTCTTTGTAATTTTTCTCTAAATCTTTTACTCTTTTTTCTGTGTTTTTATATGTTCGAAGATTATATTCTATTTTTTTTGCTTCTTCTTCTTTTTTTTCAAGTAAAATGCTTAGCTCTGTGATATTTTTTTCAATTTCTGTTAAATCTATAGCTTCTTTGCCCTTGTAGTCATCTTTTAAATGAGAATACATCCCGTAACTTGTATTAAGATCTTTATTGAAACTACTTATTTCATTTTCTAAAACTTCAATTTTTCCTACTTCTTTTTTATATAAGTTATAGCTAGATAGGTCTAAACTCTCCTTTTTTAATTTATCTTCAAAAGCCCTTTCAAAAGCAGCTATTTTTTCTTTAAGACTTGAAAGTAACTCACTTAGATTACTTTTCTTAGTATTTAAAGTTGAATGTTTTTCTATGTTCTCATCCTTTATTTTAAGGCCTTTGTCATAGTTTAAAGTAGTTTTGTTTATTTTATCTTTTAAGGATTCAATTTTTCCTTCTATTTCTTTTCCTTTTTCTAAATCCTCATCTTTAAGTTTTAAAGATTTTATGCTTTGTTTTAGTTGGATAATTTCTATATTTGATTCTTTATGCTCCCTCTCTATCTCTTCTCTTTTTTCTAGTTTCTCAGATAATTCTGTGAGCTTTTTTGTAGATTCTTTTAAAAAATTATTATTTTTTTCTTCAGATTGTAAAATTGCATCTTTTTCAGAAGTGAGACTTTTATTTTCTTTTGCATAGCCTTCACCAATTTTTGTTAATTGGTCTTGATCTTTAAAATCTATCTTATATTCTTTTTTTAATTTATCTATTTCCTTAAGTGTAGTTTCTCCTTTGAATACTAGTATATTAAAAGCATTTTCTAGATCATTTAGTTCTTTACTTTTGATAGATATAGTTTCTTCAAGCTTTTCTATCAAATCATCGGAAAAATCTTCTTTTTTAAGAGATATTCCTGGATGTTCTTTTGATCCACAAACTAGGCAAGGATCTCCTTCCTTTAAATCGTTTTTTAATATTAAAGCATAGTTACCCTTTCTTTTTTCATTTTCCAATTTAAGATTATCTTCAGCGAGCTTTATCTCTCTTCTTAGAATTTCTATGGTTTTAGACTTTAAAGCTCTTTCTTCTTTATTTTTTTGTGTTTCATCGATAAGAGCAAATATCTCTCTTAAGGTCTTTAAAGTTTTTTCATTTTCTTTTATATCTTCAACTATAGACCTCAGTTTTTCTTTTATAGCAAAACTATTTTCCCTAGCCTCTATTATTTTTTCTTTCAGAATTTCTTTTTCTTTTTCCATTTCTTTTAAATCTAATAGACTTTTATTTAAGATTTTAAAGCGAGTTTCTGTGGTATTTAGCCTAGAAATCAATTCATTAGCAAGGTTTATTCTATCTTTTTTGTCTTCCTTGATTCTTAATTTTTCTTTTAATACATCTAAATTAATATAATCATTTTTATATTCTACAAACTTTTTTTCATTTTCTTCTTTTATTTTTAAAAAGTCTACGATATTTTTATTTAAACCACTTAGCTTTTGCTTAGCTTCTAACAAATTTTCTTTTTCTTCATTTATTCTATTTTCATAGACTAAGATAGTACGTGATTTATATATATTCTTAAGATTTTTATCTTTTATTTCTATTTCTTCTTGTTTACTTAGTAAATCATAATACTCTTTTTCTATATTTAAATATTCATGAAGACCTTTATTAAATGCAATATTTTTATCTTTTTCTCTTTTTTTATTATCTAAATCTGTTTTTAATTTAGTTTTCTTGAGGTTTATATCTTTACTCAGTTTTTCTTCTTTCGATATAAGATTTTTAAGAGATTCATATCCGGTTTCTATATCTTCTCCATATAACCCAACTTCAGCTAAAGATTCTCTAAATCTTTCTATAAGCCTTTGATTGTCGAGTTTTGCTTTATCATTTTTCACTTTAATATTTCTTTGAAGATCTTCATAGATTTCTGTTGCAAAAAGCTTTTTTAAAATCTCAGTTTTATCTTTTGTACTAGAGCTTAAAAACTCTTTAAATTCTCCTTGAGGGAGCATTACAATCTTTTTAAACTGCTCTGCATTTAATCCTATTACATCTTCAACTTCTTTTAATATATCGCCCAGCCTTGTTATAGCTTCCTCTTCTTTTCCTTCTTTGTAAAACTTTGCTTTTTTCCTTGATGGAATATACTCTGAGTCAAATCTCTCCACAAAATAATTTTCACCTTTAACACTAAATTCAAGGCTAACCTCCATTGTGTCATCCTTATCTGCTAAGTGACTCATATAACATTTTGCCTTATTTCTTTCATTACCACTACCTTCACCGTAAAGAGCATATGTTATCGCATCAAAAATTGATGTTTTTCCAGAACCTGTTGCTCCTGTTATTAGAAATATTTTATCTGAATAGAGCTCTGTAAAATCAATTATGGTTTCACTTTGAAAGCCTAAAAATGATTTTACTTTAAGTTTAATAGGCTTCATTTTGACCTCCTAGTTCTTTTAAAATTTCATCGAACATTTTACTAGTTTCTTTTTCCATTTCTTTTCCATTTTTTTCTTTATAAAAGTCAGTAAAAAGTTTTCTTACATCTTTGTTTTTTATACTAAGACTATCTACACTATCTGTAGTAACTCCCCTAATTTCTCTTTTTCTTTCGAGTTCTATAACATTTGGGTAGACATTACGGAGTCTATTCATAGGATCTAAAATTTCCTCATCTCCAAGAAGACTTACCTTTACAAAATCATCAGTAGACTCTAAGTGGACTTCATTCATTAAGTCCGTAAAGCTTCCCTCAATCTCTATTACATCCCTCAAAGGCACAAGGGGCTCTTCTCTTAGTAATACAGATCCATCATTTCCAAGTTCTATAATAGATATACTCTTTTTATGGTTTTTCTCAGAAAAACTATATTTTAATATAGAGCCTGAGTACCTTATTTTATTCTCCACCACCCATTGTGGTTTATGAAGATGACCTAAGGCTACATAATCAAAATCATTGAAAACGCTAGCTTTAATATATTCATGTCCTCCAACGGATAAAAATCTCTCGGAGTCCGATGTTGCAATATCTTCCTTTGCCTCATCTGATGAAGGCAAAACAAAACCATGATAAATCATAACTTTTCTATGATCATTATCTATTAAAGATCTCTCAATTATTTTTTCGTACACATTAGAGTCGCCTTTTACATCTTTTAAATCAAAAATTGCCTTTAAAACAGATGTATCTTTATAAGGAAAAAAATAAAAGTCTACTGGTCCATCTTTATGGTCAATTGTTATCATTCTTAGTGGATCTTTTACATTTCCTTCTATAATAAGTCCATGGCCTTTAAGTAGACTATTTAAAACACTAAGCCTTTCAGCAGAGTCGTGATTTCCTGCTATTATAAGATTATTTTTTGAAAGTTTAGAAGCTTTTGTTATAAATCTATTATAAACCTTAACAGCATCTTCTCTTGGAACTGATCTATCGTATATATCTCCTGCCATAATTACAACATCCGGATTTTCTTTTTCTATAATTTTTAATACCTTATCTAAGATATAGCTCTGATCTTCTAGAAGAGATACTCCGTTAAAATATTTCCCTAGGTGTAAGTCTGCTAAATGTATGATTTTCATAGCACTGCTCCTTTTAATTACTCTATATTAAATTATACTATATATATTATATAAATATTTGCAAAAATGCCCCTTGCTTTAAAATTGACTAGATTAAAAATAATATCTAAAACTAAATTAAGCATAAAAAATAATTATTTAAATTCAGAAGACTTTTCAGAGTTATTTCAGCTAAAATAATTATGCTTCGTTAATTAATGGTAATACCAAGTTATAAAATCCTGTAATGACTATATAAGAAAAATAAATAGGCCCTAAATATTCTAGATATTTAGGACCTACTTGATTTATATTTTAATTTGTATTGAATAACTTTAAGTATTCTTTATTCATAATAAAACTTTTTATTATGAATGCCATAGTTATTACTCTAAAAATCTTCCGCAGTAAAACTTTCAAATGGAATATCTACTTTTTTACCTTGATTTATTATCTCATCTACATGAAGAAGTAATGGGAAATCTTTTAAGTCGGCTTTTCCATTTTTAGCAAGATTCTTTATAGCTCTTGCTGTTCTAGTTGCTATAACTATTGATTCTAATGTAAGACCATCCAGCTTTGCAACAGATTCATCATAGCTAAATCCTCGTCCCATAAGGGTTCCAATTTTCCTCGTTCTTCCACCAAGAATTGATACAAATAAGTCTGATACACCATATATAATATTTTTAGCTCCGCCACCTGCAATCTCTAATAGTTTTGTCATTTCATTTATACTTTGAGCAAAAAGTGCTCCTTGTGAATTAAAGTCTTCTTCCCCTTTACCGTCCTTACCTTTAGCAACTCCTATAGCTAAACTTACAGCAAATCCGTATGCATTTTTAAGTGCTACAGCAAATTCTACTCCAAGTTCATCTGTTGATAGGTCAATATGATAATAAGGTCTTTTAAAGATTTCTTTAAACCATTTAAGTTCTTCAATGTTGTTCCCGCAAAAGGCAACATATGAGTCTACATGATCTGCAAGTTCATAGCTAATACACGGGCCTCCTATAGCACTTATATGAAGATCTCTCTCTGGCATATTTCTCTGCCAATACTGAGGATATGTCTTCATGTTTCCATCTTCGTCATCAACCATTCCCTTAGTTACAGATAAAACAGGTGTTCCTTCTTTTATCTTAGGAAATACATTTTCTAAAAACCAATCTACTCCAAAACTAGATACTCCACATATAACTGCGTCTGCTCCTTCTAAAGCTTCTTCAAGGTCCTCAATTTGATAAAAACTTATACCTTTTTCAGGTAATTGCCTTTTTAAGGTGATGTGATATCCACTTTTTTTACCTTCTTCAATAATCTCTCTGTCAAGATGCGTTCCTACAAGTCTAACCTCATGCCCATTTTCAGAAGCTGGAAAAGCTAAAGCAGATGCCATAACTCCTGATGCTACATATGTTAATATACTCATTTCTCTATTCTCCTTTTCACTTTTATTATTTTTTTATATTTTTAATTTAATAATTTTATAAAATTTCAATAAGATATTTTTACAGTTTGTAAAAAATAGATTTAACTGGCTAAGTGTATTTAAAAATCTAAAAATAATATAAGAATTTAATAAATCTTTTAATTTTAGCCTATGGAACTCGACCTCCTCTATTATTACTAACATTATAGCCCATCTGAGTGACCTAGTACAAGAAATTGGGTACATTAGTTTTAATTTTTTATATGATTTATTAAAGCTTCTGAGTTTTTCTAAAAGCGTATTACAATATGTGTTGATATTCTGCTATAATGATATTTAGATTTAAAAAAATTAAATAAAAGTTTTTGGTTAATATTTTTATTAAAAAGGGAAACAGGTTAAGCCTGTGCGGTCCCGCCGCCGTAAAACTCTTAAAAGAAACCACTGATATTATTTTATTGGGAAGGTTCTTTTTTACATAGTAAAAGCCGGAATACCTGCCAGAAAAGTGCATTATCCCTACGGGTCAATAGGGTGTTTAATTTGTGATTTTCCATTTAAACACCTCTATGGTGTTTTTTTATTTATAATAATTAAATCAAAAAATTTAGGAGGAGTATTGAATGGAAAACAAAAAAACAAATCAAGGAAATATGTCAAAAAAATTAATTGCAATTTTAATTGTTGTAGTAATAGCTATAGCTGCTATAGCAGGATACAACAAATTCTTCGGGCCTGAGGGAACTGAAGGTAGTAAAGAGGTAACAATAGTTGTTAAGGTAGAAAGTGAAGACATAGACTACACAGAGGATTTTAAAACCGATAAGGAATTTTTACTCGAACTTTTGGAAGAAAACGATGATAAACTCGAAGTTGAACTTTTAGATAGTGATTTTGGGCCAATGCTTATTGGATTAAAAGGATATTCTGCAGACCAAACTAGTGAGTATTTTCATATAACAATTAATGGTATTGATGCTGAAGTTGGAGTTAAAGAAATCCCACTTCAAGATAAAGACACATATATGTTCGAAATTAAAGGGTTTTAAGTGATTAGAGGTGAAAGTTAAAGATATTGTTTTAATTAGTTTACTAAGCGCATCAATCACTTCAGGTAAACTTGTTTTAAGTCTTGTTCCTAATGTTGAAATAGTAACTTTGCTTTTTATACTCTATACAATAGTATTTGGAATAAAAAACACACTTTTTGTTTCAGTAATATTCTCAACAACTGAAGTTTTTATTTATGGGCTTAATATATGGTCGATATTTTATTTTATAGTATGGCCACTTCTCATAATTGCTACATATTTTATAGATAAAAAGTTTAAATCTGAGTATACTTTTGCAATACTAGCTTTAATATTTGGACTAAGTTTTGGATTTATCGCAGCAGTAATTGAATCCTTATTTTTTGGTATATCTTTTGGTATAGCTTATTTTATAAGAGGAATTGCTTTCGATATAGTTCATGGAGTATCGAACTTTATAGTAGTTCTTCTGCTTTTTAACCCACTTAAAAAAATACTTTTATATCTAAAAAAAGATTATTATAGCTAAAACAATATCTAAATAAAATAGACTTATAAATTAAAAAATCCCTTTGAGAAAATCAGATCTCAAAGGGATTCTTTAATTATATTTAATTTTTATTTTTTATTTTTGATTTGCAGCTGATTTTCCTGCAATTCTTCCAAAGACAACAAAATCTACAATAGCATTTCCACCAAGTCTATTAGCTCCATGAAGTACTCCTGTGATCTCTCCAGCGCAATATAGGCCTTCAATTGGAGTTCCGTCTGAAGAAATAGCTCGGGCTTCTTCATCTATTACAACTCCACCCATTGTATGGTGAACAGCCGGTTTACGTGGATATGCATAATATGGTCCATTAATAAGTTTAGTTTCATATGAAACTCGACCAAACGGATCTTCCTGATTTAATTCAACATAACCATTAAATTCTTCAACTGTTTTCTTTAAAGTATCTACAGGAACATCAAGTTTTTCTGCAAGTTCTTCCAATGTATCTGCAGATACATATCCTGAAATATTATTCTCTACAAGATATGTAAGTGGTATTCCACCTAGAGATTTCTTAGTATCTGCATCAGGAAGGCCGTCAGAACTCTGAATTCTATACATGATTCCATCTGTCTGCTCTATAATAGCCTTAGACATATCATCTCTACGTCCATCTTCACGTACAAATCTTTCTCCTTCTTTATTAACAAATATACCACTTCCTTTACCTGAAACAATATCATAAGTTGCTCCAGTATCAGGATTACACATATGTAATAATTGGATTTGATCCATATTAACTAATTCTACACCTGCATCACGTGCCATAAATATACCATCACCAGTTACACTTGCCATATTAGAAGTAGTTAAGTCTGGTCCAAGATCTGGCCATTTCTCCCCTTCACAATACTCTTGTCTTAATTCAACGTTACCTGCAAAGCCACCTGTTGCTAGAATAACACCTTTATCAGCTTTAAAGACAATTTCTTTTCCATCTTTATCAGTTGCATTTACACCAACTACTTTTTCGCCTTCTTTTATAAGACTTACACCAGTAGTGTTTAACAATTGTTTATAGCCATCATTAGCTTCTAGTTTTTTTACAAAAGCGTCAATATACGCTGTTCCATTTGGACTAGTTGACCTATGAGTTCTTGGATATAAAGCTCCTCCACCATGATCAATAGTTTCAGCAAATTCTGCTCCCATTCCTTCTACCCATTGCATAGCTTCTAAAGATTGTCCTGTCATTTCCTTAACCATACTTAGAACTCCTACCTTGTCTCCACCATTCCAGGTTTGTAATGCAAACCAATTTAGACTATCAAATAGTGTTTTATCTGTTGTAAGATATTCTTCATATTCTTTTTTTACAGTTTCCATAAGTTCTTTATGTTCATCATTAACAGGTTCTTCTGAAACTGCCTCTACAATAAGACTTTCTAAACTAGGTGATCTCTCATCAAATGCATAGTCTTGAAGTACAGGATCTGGAGTATTGTATATACCACCCGCTACTATGGAATTTCCACCTAAAAACCCTGCTTTTTCAATAAGTATTACTGATGAACCTTCATCTGTTGCAGCTACTGCAGCTGATAGACCAGCTCCACCGCCACCAACAATAATGATATCTGCTGAATATTCATCCTCAGTATCTTGTTCTTCTTCTACTGGAGTTTCAAATAAAGCAAGATCTGCTCCAGCATCTTCCAGACAGTTTTTAACTGCATTAATTACCGCATAACTTGATATAGTAGCTCCTGAAACTACATCTACATCAATTGATTGATTGTTTACTATATCACTAGGGATTGAGTTAACTGCTATTTCACCAACACCTGGTGTCTCCATTTCATCAGTAACATTTACTTTATCAATCTTGTTGTTACTAACTTCTACTTCAACTGTAACAGGTCCTATCATTCCATTAACTGTTGAGGTGTAAGTACCATCTTTAATATCCGCAGCTTCACCACTTGGACTCTCTACAGCTGGCGTTTCCACACCCTCTTTATCATCATTTGCATTTGAACATCCTGCAAACACTGAAAGCAAAAGACTAAAGACCATAACACTTGCTAATACTTTTTTACGCATTTCAAACTTCACTCCTTATCATAATTCTAAATAAGCTGATTTTAATGTAATTAATATTGTCCAATTATATTTTATTTGAAGTAATAAAGCATCTCCTTTCAAACTAAGAAAAT